>JAFECN010000087.1 GCA_018242145.1 Pseudomonadota bacterium | reverse complement strand
TACTCCGGTGGCATAGGCGCCGTCCGCCATGAAGGCGCGCAGGTTGGGCACGTTGAGGCCGCGCGCCTGCGCGTCGATGATGTCGAGGGGGCGCAGGCCGTCCACCGAGATCATCAGCACCGGATTGGCGCGGGCTGGCGTGATGGCGGCGCCCGACATGAGTGCGGCCGCCGCGGCGGCGGCGAGCAGGAATTTGCGCATGGTTTTCCCCCTTCGAGATTTATAGAAATGCGATGTGTCGCTTCTTCCATCTTAGGGGTGTTCTCTTGCTCGTCACCACCCCAATTTCGTCATGGCCGGCCTTGTGCCGGCCACCCATGAACACCCCTGCAAGCAGGGAGATCATGGGTCCCCGGGACAAGCCCGGGGATGACGGGCGAAGGTGATTCAATTCCGGCGGAAAGCGCGATAGCTTCCCTGTATGACCCGAATTCTTGCCATCCATGCCCATCCCGACGATGTCGAAAACCTCTGCGCGGGGACGCTGGCGCTGCTGGGCGGGCAGGGGCATCACATTACCATCGCGACAGTCACCGCCGGCGATTGCGGCGCGCTGGACAACGACAATGCCGCGACGGCGCGTATCCGCAAGGGCGAGGCGGCGGCCGCGGCTAGGCTGATCGGCGCGGACTATATGTGCCTCGATGTGCCGGATCTGTCGGTGTTCGTGAACGACGAGACGCGGCGGCGCGTGACCGAGGCGCTGCGCGCGGCGCAGCCGGAGCTGGTCATCACCGCATCGCCGGTGGACTATCATCCCGACCACGAAGCGACGAGCGCGCTGGTGCGCGATGCCTGCTTCGCCGCGCCCGTGCCGAATTACAAAACCGGCAGCGCCAGGCTGCTCGCGGAGATTCCGCATCTGTATTTCTGCGATCCCATCGCCGGGCGCGACCGCGACAACAACAGGGTGATGGCGGAATTCGCGGTGGACGTCGCGCCGTTCTTCGAGACGAAGAAGGCGATGCTGCGCGAGCACAGGAGCCAGGCGGCGTGGGAAGCCAAGCAGCACGGCCTGGACGACTATGTGGAAGCGATGGCGGAATGGACGAAACGGCGCGGGCACCATTTCGGCGTAGGTTTCGCCGAGGGCTTCCGGCAATACCGGACGCACCCCTATCCGGCGTCGCCCTTGTTGCAACAGATGATCGGCGCGGCACTGGTAAAAGTGCCCGCATAGTCACCTCCCCCTTGTGGGGAGGTCGGAGAGCGAAGCGATCCGGGTGGGGGGCGATTGTGAGGGGGCGTTCCCCCCACCCGAAAAATCCTTCGCTGCGCTCGAATTTTTCGGCCTCCCCACGAGGGGGAGGCGATAGGTATTAGCCACGATCCTGCAAAATTCCCACGGCCGTCCCGACTTTGGCGCTTTTTTCGGATAGGATTTTAACGATACGCGCGTTCGGGGCAGTTCTCGATGCTTTCGTTTGTCTCTTCGCTGGGGTGGCTTCTGATCGTCATTCCGCTGGTCGTGGCGGTGATCGGCATCGTCATCTTCCTGCGCGGTCTGGGCCATGTGGCGACCGGGCAAGGCGGGCGCGGCGTGCCGCGCGTGGTGGTGGGCGCGCCGCTGGGCGTGATCGGGCTGGCGCTCGGATTGCTCGGCGTGAACACGCAGACCTATGAACGCCTCACCTATGAAGCGCCGGTGGCGATGGTGAGCGTGAAGGCCGCCGATCCTTCGCAGCAATTGTTCGACGTCACCGTGAAGCGGATGGACGCGAATTTCCCCGCGCAGGTTTGCCGCATCCAGGGCGACGACTGGGAGATGACGGCGCGCGTGCAGAAGTGGAAGCCGTGGGCGAACATGCTGGGGTTGGACGCGACCTATACGCTGGACCAGCTCAACAACCGCTACTCCGATGCCGCGCGCGCCAACGGCCGGATGATCACCTCCTGCGACCTGAAAGGCCCGCCGCCCGCGGTGGATGCGTGGGTGCCCAAGAGCTGGGTGTTCTGGATCATGGATCACGCCTATGTGGAGGATCGCCACTTCGGATCGGGCGCGTATATGCCGCTGGCGGATGGCGCGGTTTATAAAGTGATCATGACGCAATCGGGCCTGAACGCGGAGCCGGTGAACGACGCGGCGCGGCGGGCGAAGCTGTAGTCACCAGCGCAGATAGAGCCGGCCGCCCCGGATCTCGACGGATTTCATCCGGCGCAGGAAGGGCATGCCGAGCAGCGATGTGCCGCCGTCCCGGTTCACCGCGACGGGGAAATCCGTCATTGCGAGCGGGCCGATGGCGAGTTGATGCACGCGGGTGTTCGCTTCCATGCCGCTGCCGGTTTCGGCGTCGTATTCTTCGGAGAAATCGAGGTGCGAGACGTCGATCCCCGCGCGGCGCGCATCCTTGCCGGTGAGCACCACGTCGTCCGATCCGGAATCGATCACGAAGCGGATGCGCGCGCCGTTCACCTCGGCGAAGACGTAATAGAGGCCGTCGCGGTCCGGCGTGACGTAAAGCTCCCGCGGGCCGCTTTGCACGGCGCGGCCGGATTCGAAGAGGGAAAAGAGATTTGCTCTTGCCGCGACAGGGATGACGGCACAGCCAATGACGAACGCGCCACAGAGCAGGGCGTGTTGCATGGGTTTTCCGTTTTTACGGGCACGCGGGCTGTCTGGCATACCGGCAAAACGAGTGGCTCCCGGTGCTTGTTCCAACTCTCACCAGCGCAGAATCAGCTTGTTGCCAGCGAACTCGAAGGACTTCAGCCGCCGCAGGAACGCCATGCCCAGTAGCGAACCGTGCATGTTTCGGCGGGTGACGGATGCCGGCACCTGCACATACCGGATGGGGCCGATGGCCAATGTATCGAGTGTCACGAATGCGCCATGGCCAATGCCGTTGGCGCTTTCATATCTGCCGCTATAGGTAAGCGCGGAGATGTCGATTCCGGCACGGCGCGCGTCGTCGGGGCTGAGCACAACGTCGCTTGCGCCGGTATCGACCGCGAAGCGCACGGTTGCGCCATTCACTTTTCCGAAGACGACGAATTCTCCGTTGTCGTCGGCGTTGATCGTCAACTCATGCGATGCGGTTTCGACCGCTGTTCCGGGCATGAGCATGCCTTGAACGCGCCGGAAGACATCGGATTCCTTCATCATATACGCACCGCCCAGCAGCACGACGATGCCGAGCCACATTGCGATGTTGGTGAGCGCCTGGGTGCCGCTGATGCGGCGCGACGCGACGAAACCGCTCGCAATGAGCGCCGCGAACACGGCGAGATAAGCGGTCCACGCCATGTCCGCTTGCGTTTGCAGCGCGCCGGGAAATTCCCGGAAAAGAAACCAGACGAGAACCCCGATCGCCACAAGGGTGACGACGAAGACGATCACCCTGTTTCGGTTCGGCGGTTCCGGCACTTGCGGTCTGCGCGATTGCCAGGGGCCGGACGGTTGCTGCATCAGCCGCTAAGCCGTCGCCGGTTCCAGCGCCATAAGGTTCGCGGAGCCTGCCTGGATGCGTTCGAACAGCATCGGGCATTCGGGGATCATGCGTTCCATCCAGTAGCGCGCGCTCACCAGCTTGTCCTGATAGAACTGCGCGTTGGGCGGATTAGTCTTGAGCTTCTCCGTCGCCAGCTTGGCCATGCGCGCCCACATCCAGCCGACGCTGACGATGCCCATCAGGCGCAGGTAATCCACCGCGCCCGCACCCGCATCGTTCGGGTTCTGCAATCCGTGTTGCGCGAACCACATTGTTGCCTGCTGCAATATGTCGAGGCCGCGCTTCACCGGCTTCACATAGGCGGCGAGGGCGTCGTCCTTCTCGTTTTCGGACAGCCAGCTTCCGACCACCTGCAGATACGCCATCGGCGCGGCGCCGCCCTTGCGGCCGAGCTTGCGGCCAACGAGGTCCATCGC
This sequence comes from Pseudomonadota bacterium, assembly GCA_018242145.1. GTDB lineage: Bacteria > Pseudomonadota > Alphaproteobacteria > Micropepsales > Micropepsaceae > Rhizomicrobium. The sequence continues at coordinate 1,277 of JAFECN010000087.1, read as the reverse complement.
CTGCACGCCATTGGCGCCTTCATAGGTCTGGTTGATGCGCGCGTCGCGCACGAACTGCTCCACGCCGTTGTCGCGGATATAGCCGTGGCCGCCATAGCATTGCATCGCCATGTTGGCGCAGTCGAAACCCATGTCGGTGAAGAACGCCTTGATCACGGGCGTCAGCAGGTCGGCGAGCAGCGCCGCCTGATCCTTTTCGGGCCGGGCGGAATCCATGATGGCGTGGTTGATCGTGGTCCACATGGCGAGCGCGCGCGCACCTTCCACGAAGGAGCGGCAATGCAGGATCATGCGGCGCACGTCCGGATGCACGATCTCCAGATCGGCGGGCTTGTCCGGCTCCTTGGGGCCGGTGAGCGCATGGCCGACGCGGCGCTCATGCACATAGTCCCACGCATTGTCGAGCGCGACCTGCGCCAGCGCGATGCCTTGCACGCCCACGCCCATGCGCGCGGCGTTCATCATGCCGAACATGCCCGCCATGCCCGCCGATGCCGAGCGCTTCTCGCCGGGCTTGGGCGGCACGGGCTTGGGCCCGAGGCGCCAGGCCTTGGCTTCGTCGAAATTGAGCACGCAGGTGGCCTGCGCCTTGATGCCCATTTTGTGTTCGATGCCGCCGGTGTTCACGCTGTTGCGCGCGCCCATCTTGCCGGTTTCGTCGACGAGGAATTTCGGCACCATGAAGAAGTTCACGGTGGAAAGATCGTCGTGGATTTTGCCGTTCTCGTCCGGGATCTTCGCGATCACCATGTGGACGATGTTGTCCGTCAGGTCCTGATCGCCGCCGGAGATGAAGATCTTGGTGCCGGAGAGCTTGTAGGTGCCATCCGGCTGTTCCACCGCGCGTGTTTTCATCAGGCGCAGATCGGTGCCGCAGCCCGGCTCGGTGAGGCACATCGTTCCCGCCCATTCGCCCGAGACCATTTTGGGCGCGATATTCTCCTTCATCCACGGCTGCCCCGTGGCCAGCAGCGCGCCATAGGCGGCGCTGGTGAGGCCCGGATACATGGCGAAGGCCTGGTTGGCGGAGGTCATCATTTCGCCCACCGCCGTGGTGACCATCATCGGCATGTCCGCGCCGCCGGATTTGGCCGGCGCGGAAAGGGCGCCCCATCCGGCTTCGCAGAACTGCTTGTAGGCTTCCTTGAACCCCTTGGGCGTGCGCACCACGCCGTTCTCGAAGTGCGCGCCCTCCTCATCGCCCGACTGGTTGATCGGCTGCAGCACTTCCTCGGCGAACTTGCCGGCATTGGTGAGGATGTCTTCGAGCAGATCCG
>JAFECN010000086.1 GCA_018242145.1 Pseudomonadota bacterium | reverse complement strand
TTCTGAAAGACGAAGCATTGCTGGAGATCGCAGCCCATCCGCCGGAAACGGCGGAGGGGCTGGAACGCATCCGGGCCATTCCCAAAGGCTTTGCCAATTCCCGAATGGGCAAGACCTTGATGGAGGCGATCGAGAAAGGCCGCACTGCGCCGCCGCCCGAAGGCATCGAGACGGACAAGCCGCGCCGAAAACGCGAACCTTCGCAAGCCGCCGTCGATCTGCTCAAGACGTTGCTGCGCCTGCGCGCCGAATATGCGCAGGTCGCACCCCGCCTGATCGCCAATGCCGACGACATCGAAAGCCTCGCGGCGCATGAAGACGATGGTGTCGCCGCCCTGCACGGATGGCGCGCGGAGATATTCGGCAACGACGCCAAGGCGCTGCGCGACGGCCAACTCGCCATTGCCCTGCGCAACGGTAAGGCCGTGGTGGTCAAGCCCGGAGAGTAGCGATTAGGCGGCGTAGGCCTGCTGGGAGATCACGCCGAAGCTGGCCTCGAAATCCTGAAAGATCGCGGCCAGTTCCTCCGCATCGATGCGCAGTGCCGTCCCTTTCGGAAAGCGATAGCGCCAGAAGCTGACGATATGGCTGATGGCGCCGATCTTTTCGCCCATCTCCAGAAACATCCGGGGCGCCGTCAGCAGGAATTCGCGGAAGACTTTCGGATTGCTGTTGGCGACGAGTTGATCGTAGGCGTTGTCGTATTCGTTGAGCGAACGGTTCACGTCCACGCCGGCTATTTTGACGTTCTCCACGATCCGTTTTTTGGCGTCGCGGATATAGACGCCCGTTTCGGGAATCTGGACGTTCGTCGGCTGCATGGCGTGAAGCGCGCGCATCACCGCGCCGACCTGCGGCCAGAAATTCGTCATCGCCCATTTGTAATAGAGAAAACCGCGCCAGCTGAACACGCCTTCGCGAAAATCCGCGCCATCCATGCCGAGCGTGAGCCGCAGCGGTTCGAGCTTCTCGTCCACGTCCGTCGACAGCAGCGCCGAAATAAGCTTCGAGGCGGACGCCGCATAGGGATTGGTCGCATGTCCGGTGGCCAGCGCGATCAGGCCCTGGATGTTTTTGGAGACGAATTCGTACATGCGCTTGCGATCGGCCTGCGAGATCTCGAAATAGGCGTCCGCCACATCGAACTGGTTCATGCGCAGATGCTCGCGCAGCAGGAACGGATCGAGCGAGGGAACGCTGTCCAGCAGCCGCAGGACTTCGAGGTCGCGATCGATCCCGTCCTCGCCCTTGTAGTTTCCGTAGTCGCGAACCACGTCGGTGTAGCCGCGCTGATCCACGAAGAAGGATCGGCCGCCGAGCTTCAGGTCCGTCTCGTCGAACGGAATGATGATCTTGGTGGCCACGGAGCGGCGGCCGGAAAAGAGATAGGTCTCATCCCCGCGCACCCGGTGACGCAGGATGATGGCCCGGTTGAACGCCGGCGAAACGAACAGCGGTCTGGCCTTGTAGCTGGCGTCGTCTTCGCGCCCACGCGCGATGGAGGACAGGTTGAGCACCCGGCTGGTGGATGCTCCGCCAAGCGAACTCAGAGACCGGAAGGAACGGTCCACATTGACCACGGGCTATCCCCCAACGACAGAACGGCCAGCCTGTCAGAAGGTCGTTAAGGGAAGGTAAGGTTTCGGGGAATTTGCCGGTTTGCTAGGGTCTTATTCGCGCGGATCGGCGCTGCCGGTCGCCAATTCCAACTGCTCGTCCTCGCCCTCGATATAGGGGTCCTCGTCGGGGCCAAGTTCGTCCGAGGGGTTGGGGACGTCAAAACCGGACGGCGGCAGCGCTTCCAGAAAGCCCGCCGCCTTGAGTTCATCGATACCCGGCAGATGGCCCACGCTCTCCAGTCCGAACTGGACGAGGAAGGCCTCCGTGGTGCCATAGGTCACGGGGCGGCCCGGTGTGCGCTTGCGGCCCCGGATCTTCACCCAGCCGATCTCCATCAGGGCATCCACCGTGCCCTTGGAGAGGGCCACGCCCCGGATGTCCTCGATCTCGGCCCGGGTCACGGGCTGGTGATAAGCGATGATCGCCAGCGTCTCGATTGCCGCGCGGGAAAGCCGCTTCTGCTCCGGCTGTTCCTTGCGCAGCAGAAAGGCTAGGTCCGGCGCCGTGCGGAATTGCCATTTTTCCGCGACGCAAACGAGGGTTACGCCACGTTTCTCATAGATCGCCTGAAGCTCGGCAAGGATCGCGGGAATATCCGCACCTTCCGGCAAGGACATGCCCAGCGCCTTCGCATCCAGCGGCTCGCTGGACGCGAACAGCAGCGCCTCGGCCATCCGCAAATGCTCGGGATTGATGCCGGTGACGTCGCGCGGCGCGTCGTGGATTTGCTGCTCTTCCCGGTCGGGCACGAATTCGATCTCTTTTTCTGCTTCTACCAAACGCACGGGGCGATTCATGGGACGGCCTCCGGAACCGGGGTCAGCCGGTCCTTCACATACACTTCGTCGAAGGGTTTGAGCTGCCGGATCTCGATACGCCCGTCGCGGGCGAGTTCTAGGCAAGCCAGGAGGGTGCTCGCAAGGGCGGAGCGGCGCCTTTCGCCGCCGGACCACTCGAATGGCAAAAGCTTGCTTAACCCGCTCCAGTCCGAGATGCGGCCCAGCATGCGCTCCAGCCTTTCGCGCGCCTCCTCGATCAGCAGCACAGGCACGAGCTTGGGCTGATAGGTCTCGCCGCCCAGCGTCTTCACCCGCTGCGTCGAATAGGCGGTGAGCAGGTCGTAGAGCGAATCCTTGTACGTCCGCAGCTTGACGACATTGACCGGCTCCGGATCGCCGCGCTGGAAGACTTCGCGGCCAAGGCGATCCCGCGCCATGAGCCGGGCCGCGGATTCGCGCATCGCATTGAGCCGTTGCAGACGCCAGCGAAGACGCGCGGCCATTTCGTCCGCCGTCGGCTCGCCATCGGCGGCCTGCACCTGCGGCAGGATGAGTTTCGATTTGAGATAGGCGAGCCACGCCGCCATCACCAGATAGTCGGCCGCCAGCTCGAGGTTGATCCGCCGGGCCTGCTCGATGAATTCCAGATACTGCTCGGCCAGCCGCAGCACCGATATCTTCGCCAGATCGACTTTCTGATCCCGCGCCAGCGAGAGCAGCAGGTCGAGTGGCCCCTCGAAGCCGTCCACGGTCACCAGCAGCGCCTCGTCGGGCGCGGCCAGCGGCTCGATAACGTCGAAATTGTCTTCGGCGGCGTCGGTCAAGAAAGGCGTCCTAACAGGGCTGCGACACGGTCTTCCGCAGCCTGAATATCAAATTCTTCCGCCTTGCTCAGGTGCGCAAGCGCGGCTTGCGCCCTTTTCAGGTGGATATCCTCAAGAGGCTTCAATTCGGTCGCGATTTCGCGCATTTCCGCAAGATTTCCGTTGCAATGGAGCACCACATCGCAGCCCGCGAACAGAGAAGCCTTGGCGCGATGATCCAGCGAACCGGTTAACGCCTGCATGGAGAGATCGTCGGACATCAGCAAACCGTCGAATCCGATCTCCCCGCGAATCACGTCGCGAATCAGTTTCGGGCTGGTGGTCGCGGGCCGCTGGGCGTCAATTGCCGCATAGACCACATGGGCCGTCATGGCCATCGGGCAATGGTTGAGGCTGCGAAATGTCACAAAGTCCGAGGCGCTCAATTCGTCGGCACTCGCAGACACACGCGGCAGTTCGAGGTGGCTGTCGGCCCCTGCCCGGCCATGTCCGGGAATATGTTTCATCACCGGCGCCACGCCGCCTTCCATCATGCCTTCGATCACGGCGCGGCCAAGATCGATGATGACGGACGGATCGCGGCCATAGGCGCGGTCGCCGATGATGTCGTGCGCGCCCTCCACGGGCACGTCGAGCACCGGCAGGCAATCGACATTGATGCCAAGGTCGATCAGGTCGTGCGCCATGAGCCGCGCGTTCAGATAGGCTGCTTCCCGCGCCTCCTCCGGAGCCACTGCGTGCAATTCGGCAAATCGAAGCGCGGGCGGACGCAGTTTCCACTGCGGCGGCGCGAGCCTTGCGACCCGCCCGCCTTCCTGATCGATGAGGACGGGCGCCGCAGCATCGTCCACGGTCTCCCGCAGAGCCGAAACCAGTCTGCGAATTTGCGCGGGTTCGCCGATGTTGCGGCCAAAAAGGATAAAGCCCCAGGGCCGGACTTCACGAAAGAAGTCCCGCTCCCCGGCCGAAAGCTCGGTTCCAGCGCATCCGAATATCGCGCGCGAGCGCGGCTGGCTCATGATGCGCTATTTCGCGACGAGACAGCTACCGCCGTCCGCCTTCAGCTTCTCGCAGAAGGATGCCGCCGCAGCCTTATCGGCGAAGCCCCCCATCCGCAGGCGATACCATGTGCCTTTCTCGCCCAGATCGGCTTTCTGGACATTCTCCGAATAGCTGGCGGCCATGGGATGCTTGCCCTTGAAAGTCTTCCAGGCGGCATCCGCGTCGGATTGCGATTTGTAGGCGCCGATCTGGAGCACATAGGCACCGCCGGCAACCGGCGCGGCTGTCTCCGTCGCGGCAGGCGGCGGCAGCTTCGCGGTTTCCACCGGCTTGGCGACGGATATGGGAGCCTTAGCCGCCGCAGATTTCGTCTCGGCAGGCTTCGGCGCGACGACTTCCGGCTTCGCCGCCGGCGCCTTCGTTATCTCGGTTTTCTTCGGCGCGTTCTGCGCTGGTGTTTCATGCTTGGGTTCAACAGGCGTCGGCGGAGGCGGCGTCGTTTCGTCGACGGCCGTGTCGTCTTCCGTCGGCGCGGGCTGCTGGTATATTTTAAGGCTGTGCTGGTCCGACGTGTTCGCGGCGGCTTCTTTCACCGGGCCCGGAGCCGCGACGATCGTCCGCGGCGCATCGGCCCGCCCGCGTTGCACGCCCTGGCTGTAAGCCAGCCAGACCACGCCGCCGAAAGCGGCTAGCACAAGAAGCGCGATGACGATCAGGAGCGGAAGTCGCGAACCCTCTTCGTCGATTTCCTGCTCATCTTCGTCGAAGACGCGGACATCGTCGGATTTGGGCTCATAAGCGCCACGCTCGAAGCTGGGCATGGGGTCATCCTTGGCGAATCTGGAACCTCGCGAACCTAGCACCCGAACGGAGCCGAATCACGAAATTCGGGGATCACAAAACGATCTCCTTGTGGAAGACACGGGAATATTCCAGCAAGGCATAGTTGTCGGTCATCCCGGCGATGTAGTCGCGCACGACCGAGACCGTGCGCGCATCGTTTCTGTCGCCGCAGGCCTTCGCCCAGTCCGCGGGAAGCTTGCCCGGATCGCCCGAGAACGCTTCGAACAACGCCGTTACGACATCCTTGGCGTTGTTCATCGAATGCATCACATGGGGATGCCGGTACATACGGGCGAAGAGAAACTGCTTGAGCGCCCTCACCTCGCTCGCCATGGCTTCGGAAAACGCCGCCGTGGCGCTTGGGCGTTTGCGGATGTCGGCGACCGCTTTTGGTTCGGTTTCGGCGAGCCTGCGCCGCGTCTCGGTG
>JAFECN010000085.1 GCA_018242145.1 Pseudomonadota bacterium | reverse complement strand
CCTCCAGATGCTCGTTGCCATAGCTGAACAGCGCGATGAACCCACCGAGGAAGACGACATCGCACAGTGCCGCAAGGCGCGACAGCCTGTAGAGCCTTGCCTCGTTTCCTGTGAGTGCGAACGGCGCGTCGTAACGCCAGCGCAAGATCGCCTTGACCGGCCAGAACAGAACGGTCAGCGCCAGCATCGCGCACATGGCGATAAACAGCGGCAGCTTCCACGTTCCCACCCAGGCCGATACCGGCGTGAAGGTCACGATGGGCGGGAAATCGCTCGTATAGATGCGATCGACCTTGCCGTTCTCCCGCGTGGCGATGAATTCCTGCCGGCCATGCACTTCCTGCCAGCGGAACGGCGCGATCTCGCTGTATTTCTTGAGATCGCCGCCGAGAGTCTTCTCGTCCGAAAAGCTGATCGTGTTGTCGCCGTTAAGCGTGACCTGGGAAAGCGAGAACAGCGCCCCGATCCGCAGCATGTTCGAATCCGAGCGGCGGCTGGCGATATAGCTGCCGGCCACCGCCGCGCCATCTTGTTTCGCCGTCTTGAGCGTGGGCGGCGCCGATGCGGGCGGTGCCGGGAAATAGCGATTCATGAAGGCTTCGTAGAGCGGCCACCGCACACCCTGATCCGGCTTGCCCGCGCTGTTCTGGCTGTAATACAGGCCCACGCCGCGATCGAGGATCAGGAAAAGATCGCTGTGGAAATAGATCGTGTCGCCGCCATGGCTGACCACGTCATGCCCGTTCAGGTCCTCGTGATAGAAGCCCAGCCCCATGGACTGCGTGTGCGCGGGCACCGGATAGGTGCGGCCATGCATCATCTGCGCGGTTTGCGGCTTCAGGATTTGCGCGCCGTCATATGAGCCATTGTTGAGATGGGCGAGCATGAAACGCGCGATGTCATCCCCCGTGGTGGCCAGCGCACCGGCCGGGCTCATGGGGATCAGCTCATAGGGCTTGGGATCGCCCGCGGCCGTTGCATAGCCCTTCGACATATCCACTTCGAACTTCTTGGGCAGCGGCTGGCGAAAAGTGGAATGATCCATGTGGAGCGGCTGGAAGATGTGCTTCTCGATATAGAGATCGAAAGGCTCGCCCGAGACGCGCTGCACGATATAGCCCGCGAGCGCCGCGCCATAGTTGGAATAGGCCGGCACTTCGCCCGGCGGGAACATGCGCTCCGGTATCCAGCGCGCCAGCGCCTCGCGCAACGGCATGATCTTTTTGGGGTCGGTGGCGAGAAGGCCTTTGATGGTTTCCTCGAAGCCGGGACGATGGGTCATCAGATCGCGCATCGTGATGGGCTTGCCGTAAGCCGCCGGAATCTTGAAATCGAGATAGGTGTTGATGTCGGTGTCGAGATCGATCTTGTGCTGCTCGACAAGCTGCATCACCGCCGTCCAGGTGAAGAGCTTGGAGATGGAGCCGGGGCGGAACAGCGTGCGCTTCGGATCGACCGGCGCCTGGGTCTTCACATTGGAAACGCCATAGCCCTTTTCCAGCAGGACCGCGCCATCCTTCACCACCACCACTTCCGCGCCCGCGATATCGGCCCGGCCGAGGGCGTAGGGCATGAAGCCGTCGAGGAAGGCGGAGAGGTCGTCCCTGGTCAGCGCGTGCGCCGGTTCGGCGGGCGCGGGGGCCGCGGCGGGCTTGGCGGCCAGCGGTGCGACCACTTTGGGCGCAAGCGTCGGCGCCGGGCCGGTGGATTTCGGCTGCGCGTTCGCGGCCGCAACAAGACAGAACGCCAGTGCGGCACCCGCAACAATCCCCAAGCGCATCGCCAATCCCCCTTCGCCCAAGGGCGAAAGTTAGGCCCTGACGCCATATTCGCCAATGGGCGGCGCTTGCCTTGGCCCGGAAATCCGCCGTAACCAAAGCCATGGCGATATTCGATTCCGGCGGCCTTTCGATGGCCTATGACGAGATCCCCGCCGATGGGCGGCCGGTCATTCTGGTTCACGGCTTCGCCTCCAATCGCAACGAGAACTGGAAGCGCATGGGCTGGTACGGCGCGTTCGAACGCCGCCGCCTGCGCCTTGCCGCGCTGGACCTGCGCGGGCATGGCGAAAGCGCCAAGCCGCACGATCCCGAAGCTTACGGCCGCGCGGCGATGGTGGGCGACATCGTCGCGCTGATGGACCATCTGGGTGCGAAACGCGCGGACCTGATCGGCTATTCGATGGGCGCGCAATTGTGCCTGGCCGCGGCGCTGGCGCAGCCGGAGCGGGTGTGCGATCTGGTGCTGGGCGGCATCGGCGGCAAGCTGTTCGATCCCCCGCCGCCCGGCACACCGATGGCAGACGCGATGAATGCGGAGTCCGTCGACGCGATTTCAGAACCCCTGCTGAAAAGCTTCCGCCAGTTCGCAGACGAACAAGGCGAGGACCGCAAGGCGCTCGCCGCCTGCGCGCTGGGCCGCGGCGCCAGTTTCACGCGCGACGAAGTGGCCGGACTTGCTGCACACACGCTCGTTATCGCGGGCACGCGCGATGAACTGGCGGGCGATCCCGGCGAACTCGCCGCAGTTATTCCCGGCGCAAAGGCCGTCACCCTGCCCGGCTGCGACCACTTCAGCGCCATACCGCATGCGCTGCTCAAGGCGGCGGTGTTCGATTTCCTCGACGGCGAGATGGGCTGAACCGAAGTGCCCCGAAAAAGAAAACACCGGCGGATCGCTCCGCCGGTGTTTTTTATTCGCCCGGTCCGATCAGTTCGAGGCAAGCTGGATCGGCTTGTCTTTGTCCTT
>JAFECN010000084.1 GCA_018242145.1 Pseudomonadota bacterium | reverse complement strand
CCAGCCCGCCCAGAATGCGCAACAGCGTCGTCTTGCCGGAGCCGGACGGCCCCAGCAGCGTCACAAACGCGCCTTGCGGGGCGGTGAAGCTCACGCCTTTGAGGGCTTCGAACGACCCGAAGCGCCGGGTGATGCCATCGACGACAAGAGACATTTTCAACTCCGTCAGTGGCGATGGACCGCGGCGATCTCGTCCGCGTAGCGCCATTCGAGAAGGGATTTGAGGATCAGGGTCACGATGGCGAGCAGCGCCAGAAGCGAGGCCACCGCGAAAGCCGCGACATACTGATAGTCGTTGTAGAGAACCTCGACATGCAGCGGCATGGTGTCGGTCAGGCCGCGGATATGACCGCTGACGACCGAGACCGCGCCGAATTCGCCCATCGCGCGCGCATTGCACAGAAGCACCCCATAGAGCAGGCCCCATTTGATGTTGGGCAAGGTCACGCGCAGGAACATCTGGAAACCCGATGCACCCAGCGTGACGGCGGCTTCCTCCTCGTCGCGGCCCTGATCGGACATCAGCGGGATCAACTCGCGCGCCACGAAAGGAAAGGTAACGAACATCGTCGCCAGCACGATGCCCGGCAGCGCGAAGACGATCTTGATGTCGTGATCGCGCAACCACGGACCCAGCCAGCCCTGCATGCCGAACACCAGCACATAGATGAGGCCGGAGATCACCGGCGAGACGGAGAACGGCAGGTCGATCAGCGCCGTCAGGATGCTCTTGCCGCGGAAATCATATTTGGCGACGGCCCAGGCCGCGCAGATGCCGAAGATCGCATTCAACGGCACGGCGATGGCGGCCGTGATCAGCGTGAGACGGATCGCATATTGTGCGTCGGCGTCCTTGAGCGCGGCGAATGCGGCGGAGATGCCCTGCTCCAGCGCGCTGAAGAACACGATCAGGAGCGGCAAGAGCAGGAACAGGCCCACATAGCCCACCGTGACCGCGATCAGGGCCGCGCGGGTGAAGAAGGAATCTTCCGTGGGCCTGCGCATGATCACCGCCGCGCCGCGAAGGCGCTCTGCAGAAGATTGAGCGCAAGGATGATGAGGAACGACGCCAGCAGCATCACGAGGCCGATGGCGGCCGCGCCGGCATAATCGAATTGCTGCAGCTTGATGATGATGAGAAGCGGCGCGATCTCCGATTTCATCGGCAGATTGCCCGCGATGAAGATCACCGATCCGTATTCGCCCACGGCGCGCGCAAAGGCGAGCGTCGTGCCCGTGATCAGCGCCGGCACCAGCGCGGGCAGCACGACGCGCCGCAAGATTTGGAATCGCGTGGCGCCCAGGGTGGAGGCGGCTTCCTCCGCATCCAGACTCATGTCGGCGAGCACAGGTTCCAATGTGCGCACGACGAAGGGCAAGCCGATGAAGATGAGCGCCACGATCACGCCCAGAGGCGTATAGGCGATCTTGAGTCCCAGTCCGGAAAGCGGGCCGCCGACCCAGCCGTTCTCCGCATAGAGGGCGCTGAGCGCGATGCCCGCCACCGCCGTGGGCAGCGCGAAAGGAAGATCGATGAGCGCATCGACAAACCGCTTGAGCGGAAATTCATAGCGCACGAGCGTCCACGCCAACAGCAGCCCGAACACGGCGTTCACGATCGCGGCAATGGCCGCACCGCCGAAGGAAAGCTTCAGCGCATGGAGGACGCGCGGCTCGGTGACGACGGAAACGACGCCATCCCATCCCAGCGTCCACGGCTTGAGCAGCAACGCCGTCAGCGGAACAAGAACGACGACCGACAGATAGAAAAGCGTGAATCCGAGCGTGAGCCCGAAACCGGGCAACACGCTCGGATTCCGCCAGCGCAGACGCGGGGAGGACGCAACTGCGCTGCTCATGTTCATTTGCCCGGCTTGTAGATCTGATCGAACACGCCGCCATCGGCGAAATGGGTGGCCTGTGCCTTTGTCCAGCCGCCAAACAGATCGTCGATCGTGTAGAGCTTGATCTCCGGGAAATCCTTGGCATGCGCCGCCAGAACGGCCTTGTCGCGCGGCCGATAGAAATTCTGCGCTTCGATCTCCTGCGCCTTTCTGGTGTAGAGGAATTGCAGATAGGCTTCGGCCACCTTGCGCGTGCCGTGGCGATCCACATTCTTGTCCACCAGCGCGACCGGCGGCTCGGCAAGAATGGAGCTGGACGGATAGACGATCTCGAACTGGCCGGGATTTTCCTGCAGGGCGAGATGCGCTTCGTTCTCCCACGATAGAAGAACATCGCCGATGCCACGCTTGGTGAAGGTGATGGTCGATCCGCGCGCACCGCTGTCCAGCACCGGAACGTGCTTGTAAACCTCCCTCACGAATGCCTTGGCCGCCGCCGCATTGCCGCCCGGCTTCTTCTCGGCATAGGCCCAGGCCGCCAGATAGGCCCAGCGCGCGCCGCCAGAGGTTTTCGGATTGGGCGTGATGACATGCACGCCCGGCTTCACCAGATCGCCCCAGTCCTTGATCTTCCACGGGTTGCCCTTGCGCACCAGGAACACGATGGTCGAGGTGTAAGGCGTGGAATTGTCGGGCAAGCGCTTCTGCCAGTTGGCGGGAAGAAGCTGCGCCTTCTGCGCGATGGCGTCGATATCATAGGCGAGCGCCAGCGTGACCACATCGGCATCCAGACCGTCGATCACCGCGCGCGCCTGCGAGCCCGAGCCGCCATGGCTCTGGTTGATGGTGAGGCTATCGCCGGTCTTGGCTTTCCATTCGGCGACGAACGCGGCGTTGACGTTCTTGTAGAGCTCGCGTGTCGGATCGTAGCTCACGTTCAGCAGGGTGACATTGGCAGCCTGCGCCGCGCCGGAAACGAGCAAGGCGGCAGCCGCAACAAGGGCATGAAGTTTCTTCATCGAAATTCTCCTCAACCTTCAGCGTTCGGATCAGAGTGCGAATTGCGCGCGGAGCGACACCGCGTCGAGCTTGGCGCCGATATCGCCGCCGGCCGCATCCAGCCGCGAGACATCGGTGTGCTGGTAATCCAGCACGAAGCGGATGGCGCTGTTGGGATACCAGTTCACCCCAGCCGTCCATATCTTCTGCTCGCCGCCGCGCACGCCGCCAAACGGCGCAGGCGATCCGGCGATGCCCGCGTTGTCGTTCAGGTCCAGAACACTGTAGCGCGCGGCCAGTTCCCAGGCGCCGGTTCCGCCATGATCGAAACCCAGAGGATCGCGCGGTTTCGGCAGACCGTAACTTCCGGTCGATGGATTGTAGGGCTTGGATTCGCCGGTCAGCACCCAGCTCGCCTGCACATACCAGCCGTCGAAGGACGGATTGGGCAGCAGACTGTTGCGGCGCGTCACGTCGAAATTGAAGTAACCGCCCTGCGCATAAAGGTTGCGCCAGTTGCCCGCCGCTTCGAGGCCCCATTCCCACAAACGGCTGGCATCGAACGAGCCGGTGTCGATCAGGCGGATATTGTTGTCGTCCACATTGAGTTCGGGACGCTCGCGCAGGCGAATGGCGGAAGGCGATCCCGCGCCGGCCGCCGTGTCGGCGGTCTTGAACACATAAGTGGAATCGCCGCCGATGGCGAAATTGGAGTCGCCGTCATTGTAGAGGCGATAGGCGAGACGGCCGACCAGCGCCTGCTGCTCGTCGAACACGCCGGAGTCCTGCACGAGATCGCCGGT
>JAFECN010000083.1 GCA_018242145.1 Pseudomonadota bacterium | reverse complement strand
CCACCGCGATCATGGAAGAGCGCGATCTGGCGGGCCTGGCCGACGCGAATGAGGAATTGGATGCGATCGTGGATCGCCTGCTGGCGCGCCGTCCCGACATCAAGCTTCTGTTTCTGGTGGGATCGTGCCCATCAGAAGTCATCAAGCTGGATCTGTCGCGCGCGGCGCAGCGCCTGTCCGCGAAACATCTGCCAACCGTCCGTGTACTGAGTTATTCGGGCAGCGGCATTGAGACCACCTTCACGCAAGGCGAAGACGCGTGTCTGGCCTCGCTGGTTCCGCAGATGCCGGAAGAGGATGCGCGCGCGGGAAAATCGCTGCTTGTCGCCGGATCGCTGCCGGACATCGTGGAAGACCAGTTCCGCCGCCTGTTCGCCGAACTCGGCATCGGCCCTGTCGCGTTCCTGCCCGCGCGCAAGGCGAATGCATTGCCGCCGGTCGGCCCCAACACCGCGCTGCTGCTGGCGCAGCCCTTCCTGTCGGACACGGCGCGCGCCCTGGAAGACCGCGGCGCCCGGCGCCTGCTCGCGCCCTTCCCGTTCGGGGCCGAAGGCACGACGGCATGGCTGAAAGCCGCCGCCGATCATTTCAGCATCGACGAACTCACCTTCCGCCGCGTGGTGGCGCCGGGCCGCGAACGCGCCAAACGCGCCATCGAGCGCAGTAAAGCCGAACTCGCCGGAAAGCGCATTTTCTTCTTCCCGGATTCGCAGCTCGAAATTCCGCTGGCGCGGTTTCTCGCCACCGAGCTGGGCATGATCCCGGTCGAAGTCGGCACGCCTTATTTGCACACGCAGCACATGACGGCCGAACTCGACCTGCTGCCGTCCGACACGCAGATCAGCGAAGGCCAGGATGTGGACAAGCAGCTTGAACGCTGCCGCGCGGCCCGGCCCGACCTCACCGTTTGCGGTCTCGGTCTCGCCAATCCGCTGGAGGCCGAGGGCCTCGCGACCAAATGGTCGATCGAGCTTGTCTTCTCGCCGATCCACGGCTTCGAGCAGGCGGGCGATCTGGCCGAACTCTTCGCGCGCCCCCTGATGCGCCGCGGCCTTCTGAAGGTGGGCACATGAAGCTCACGGTGTGGACATATGAAGGCCCCACGCATGTCGGCGCGATGCGCGTCGCCACCGCGATGGCGGACGTGCATTACGTCCTGCATGCACCGCAGGGCGATACCTATGCCGATCTTCTCTTCACGATGATCGAACGGCGCAATCATCGCCCGCCCGTGACCTACACAACCTTCCAGGCGCGCGATCTGGGCGGCGATACCGCCGAATTGTTCAAAACGGCGGCGAAGGATGCCTATGACCGTTTCCAGCCCAAGGCGATGCTGGTCGGCGCGTCCTGCACGGCGGAACTGATTCAGGACGATCCGGGCGGATTGTCGAAAGCGCTCGGCCTTCCCATTCCTGTCGTCAATCTGGAATTGCCGTCCTATTCCAAAAAGGAAAATTGGGGCGCGGCGGAGACGTTTTACCAGATCGTCCGCCAGCTCGCCGATCCCGCCGTCAAACCTGCGCCGCGCGAAGGCCGCCGTCCGCGCTGCAATCTTCTGGGGCCGACGGCGCTGGGCTTCCGCCATCGCGACGACGTCGTGGAAGTAACGCGGCTTCTGGCAACGATGGGCATCGATGTGGCGCTGGTCGCGCCGATGGGCGCATCCCCCGCCGACATCGCGCGCATCGGCGAAGCCGATTTCAATATCGTACTGTATCCCGAAGCCGCCGACACCGCCGCGCGCTGGCTGGAGAAGACGTTCAGGCAGCCTTGCGTGCGCATCGTCCCCATCGGGTATGGCGCGACGCGCGATTTCATCGCCGAAGTGGCGCGCGTCGCCGGCGTGGATGCCACGCCCGCCCTCGCCGCCGATCCCTCGCGGATGCCGTGGTACACGCGCTCCGTCGATTCCACCTATCTCACCGGCAAGCGCGTCTTCGTCTTCGGCGATTCCACGCATGCGATTGCCGCAGCGCGCATCGCGCATGAAGAACTCGGCTTCAAGGTCGTCGGCATCGGCGCCTACAACCGCGAATTCGCGCGCGATGTGCGCGCCGCGGCGGAAAAATACGGCGTCGAAGCGCTCATCACCGAAGACTATCTGGAGATCGAAGCCAAGATTGCGGAGCTGCAGCCCGAACTGGTGCTGGGCACGCAGATGGAGCGCCATATCGCCAAGCGGCTCGGCATCGCCTGCGCAGTCATCTCCGCGCCGGTGCATGTGCAGGATTTTCCCGCGCGCTATTCGCCGCAAATGGGCTTTGAAGGCGCGAATGTGATCTTCGACTCATGGGTGCATCCCCTCGTCATGGGCCTGGAAGAACACCTGCTGCACATGTTCCGCGACGATTTCGAATTCAACGACGCCGCCGGCGCGTCGCATCTGGGCGCGCATACCGCCGCGACAGCGGAAGCGCCGGACGCGGAACCTGTCGAAGCCGCTACGCCCGGCGACACCAACATCATCTGGCTCGCCGACGCCGAGCAGGAACTGAAGAAAATTCCGTTCTTCGTGCGCGGCAAGGCGCGGCGGAACACCGAGAAATATGCGAGCGAGCGTGGGCTCGCACAGATCAACCTGGGAACGCTGTATGACGCGAAGTCCCACTTTGCGCGCTGACGCTCCCAGGATGCGGGTCGTCATCGTCACGATGGACATGCACCTGGCGCGCGTGGTCGCGCAGGCGCGTGCCACGCTGGCGCGCGAAATTCCCGGCTTGACGCTCACCCTGCATGCCGCCGCCGAATGGGAGAACAGCCCCGCATCCCTGGAACGCTGCAAGGCCGATATCGCCACCGCGGACATCATCGTCACGACAATGATCTTCATGGAGGACCATGTCCGCGCCATCAAACCGGCGCTGGAAGCGCGCCGCGACGCTTGCGACGCCATGATCGTGGCGATGTCCGCCGCCGAAATGGTGAAGCTGACGCGCCTGGGCGCTTTCGACATGGCCAAGCCGGCTACCGGCCTTGTCGCGATGATCAAGAAGCTGCGCGGATCGAGCGAAAACAAGAGCATGAACGCCAGTTCCGGCGCGAGCCAGATGGCGATGCTGCGCCGCCTGCCCAAGATGCTGCGCCTTATCCCCGGCAAGGCGCAGGACGTGCGGGCCTATTTCCTGACGATGCAATACTGGTTCGCCGGCTCGGAAACCAACATCGTGCAGATGGTTCGTTTTCTCGTGAACCGTTATGCCGATGGCGGCCGCAAAGCGTTGCGCGGCACGCTGGATGCGAAACTGCCAGCCGAATATCCCGAGCTGGGCGTCTATCACCCGCGCCTGAAACAGCGCATCGACGAACGTATCGAGCGCCTTCCGGCAGCGAAGAAATCCACCGGCACCGTCGGTGTGCTGGTGATGCGGTCCTATGTCCTGGCCGGCGACACCGCGCATTATGACGGTGTGATCGCGGCGCTGGAGGCCAAGGGCCTGCGCGTCATCCCCGCTTTTGCCAGCGGGCTGGACTGCCGCCCCGCCATGGAAAAATTCTTCGTCTCCGACGGCCGCGCGACCGTCGATGCCGTCGTCTCGCTCACCGGCTTTTCGCTGGTCGGCGGGCCGGCCTACACCGACTCGGCGGCGGCGGAAGAAATGCTCGCCAGGCTCGACGTGCCCTATATCGCCGCGCAGCCGGTGGAGTTTCAGACGCTGGAGCGCTGGGCGTCGTCCGCCAACGGCCTGACGCCGGTGGAAGCGACGATCATGATCGCCATTCCCGAACTCGACGGCGCCATCGCGCCGACCATCTATGGCGGGCGTTCCGACGGCAGCGGCGAAGCCTGCACGGGCTGCGACCGCCGCTGCACATTCGAAATTCACGCCGATGCGCCGCGCATGCAGCCCTGCGCGGAACGCGCCGAGATGCTGGCCGCGCGCGTTGCCAGGCTCATCGTACTGCGCCGCGCGGAGAAGAAGCAGCGCAAGCTCGCCGTCGTGCTCTTCAACTTTCCGCCCAATTCGGGCGCCGCCGGATCGGCGGCCTATCTTTCGGTGTTTGCATCGCTGCACAACACGCTGAAAGCCCTGAAGGCCGAGGGCTACACTGTGGACGTGCCGCTCGACACAGACGCTTTGCGCGAGCGTCTTCTGGGCGGCAATTCCCGGATCCTCGGGACCGACGCCAATGTTCATGCCCGCATCCCGGTGGACGACCATGTGCGGCGCGAGCCGCATCTCAGCCAGATCGAAAAACAATGGGGCGCCGCGCCGGGACGGCAACTCACCGACGGCCGCTTGCTCTTCGTGCTGGGCGAACGGTTCGGCAATGTGTTCGTGGGCTTGCAGCCCGGCTTCGGATATGAAGGCGACCCGATGCGGCTGCTGTTCGAAAGCGGCTTCGCACCGACGCATGCCTTCTCAGCGTTCTATCGTTACATCCGCGAGGATTTCGGCGCGCATGCGGTGCTGCATTTCGGAACGCATGGCGCGCTGGAATTCATGCCGGGCAAGCAGGCCGGACTTTCCGCGCAATGCTGGCCGGAACGGCTGATCGGCGATGTGCCGAATTTCTATCTCTATGCCGCGAACAATCCGTCCGAAGGCGCGCTCGCCAAGCGCCGCTCCGCCGCCACGTTGATCAGTTACCTCACGCCGCCCGTGGCGCAATCGGGCCTCTACAAGGGCCTCGCCGATCTGAAAGCCTCGCTGAACAGCTGGTATGCGATGGCGCCGGATGTTGAGGCCGGACGCGCGGACCTTCGCAAGCTGATACACGAACAGGCCGCCGCCCTGGCCCTGACCGGCGATGGTGAAGACTGGGGCAAGGATGGCGAAGCGCTGATCGCGTCGTTGTCCACGCGTCTTTACGAATATGAGCAGACGCTGATTCCCGAAGGCCTGCACGTCATCGGCGAAACGGCAACGCCCGAAGAGCAGGTGGAAATGCTGCTGGCGATAGCCGATGCGCAGGGCGGTGCCAAACCGTCGCGCGCCTCCATCGCGGCGCTGGTTGCGGGAGACACCGCGGAAAAAGCCGCCGCATTGAGCGAACTGGCAAACTCCGCTGAGACGTTGACGTTGTTCCAGACGCTCGAAACCGCCAACGCGCATATGGCGAAGGATTCAGAGCTCGCGGCGATCCTTCATGCGCTCGATACCGGCTATGTGCGCCCGGCGCCCGGCGGCGATCTGCTGCGCACGCCGGCGGTCCTGCCGACAGGCCGCAACATCCACGGCTTCGATCCGTTCCGCATCCCCTCCGTCTTCGCGATGCAGGACGGCGCGCGCCAGGCCCAGCGCATTCTCGACCGCCACATCGCGGAAGGCGCGGCGCTTCCCGAGAGCATCGCCTTCGTGCTGTGGGGCACGGACAATCTCAAAAGCGAAGGCGCGCCGATCGGCCAGGTTCTGGCGCTCATGGGCGCGCGCGCGCGTTTCGACTCCTATGGCCGGATGTGCGGCGCGGAACTAATCCCGCTGAAAGACCTCGGCCGTCCGCGCATCGACGTGGTGACGACGCTATCGGGCATCTTCCGCGACCTGCTGCCGCTGCAGACCAGGATGCTGGCGGAAGCCGCCTGGCTCGCGGCCACGGCGGACGAACCCGTGGAGATGAATTTCGTGCGCAAGCACACGCTGGCGCACCGGGCGCAGACGGGCTGCGATCTGGAAACGGCGGCGCTGCGCGTCTTCTCCAATGCCGACGGCGCCTATGGCGCGAACGTCAACCAGTTGATCGACGCCGGCTGCTGGACCGACGGCGACGAACTCGCCGACGCCTATGAAAGCCGCAAATGCTTCGCCTATGGCCGCAACGGCAAGCCGTCGAAACAGCCGGCTTTGCTCGCGAGCGCGCTCAAGACCGTCGATCTCGCCTATCAGAATCTGGACTCGCTGGAATTGGGCGTCACCACGGTCGATCATTATGTCGACACGCTGGGCGGCATCAGCCGCGCGGTGCGCCGCGCCAAGGGCGAGCAGATCGCTGTCTATGTCGGCGACCAGACGCAGGGCGAAGGCAAGGTGCGCACACTGGCCGAGCAGGTCACGCTGGAAACGCGCACGCGCATGCTGAACCCGCGCTGGTACGACAGCCTTCTCAAGCACGGCTACGAAGGGGTGCGCCAGATCGAGGCGCAGGTGACCAACACCATGGGCTGGTCCGCCGCCACCGAACAGGTCGCGCCCTGGGTATATCAGCAGATCAGCGAAACCTTTGTGCTGGACGAGATGATGCGCCAGCGCCTGATGGAACTGAACCCGAAAGCGTCCGCCCGCATGGCGAACCGCCTGCTCGAAGCGCACGAACGCAAATACTGGGCGCCGGACGCAGCGACGCTGAAGGCGCTGCGCGATGCCGGCGATGAAATGGAAGACCGCCTCGAAGGTATCACCGTGATGGCGGCTGAGTGATGAAAAGGATGGCATCATGACGCTTCTCGATCTGCCCCGCTCGCCGCTTCACCATGAGGACGGAGAAGGCAGCGTTCAGGTGAAGCTGGACCCGAAGGTGAAGATCGACGGCGCCAAGGTGTTCGCGATCTACGGCAAGGGCGGCATCGGCAAATCCACGACGTCGTCCAACCTGTCGGCCGCGTTCTCCAAGCTCGGCAAGCGCGTGCTGCAGATCGGCTGCGATCCCAAGCACGATTCCACCTTCACCCTGACAAAGAAACTGATGCCCACCGTCATCGACGTGCTGGAGCAGGTGAACTTCCACAGCGAGGAATTGCGCCCAGAAGATTACGTCTATGAAGGCTATAATGGTGTGATGTGCGTGGAGGCGGGTGGCCCGCCCGCGGGCACGGGCTGCGGCGGCTATGTCGTCGGCCAGACCGTCAAGCTGCTGAAAGAGCATCACCTGCTGGAAGACACCGATGTGGTGATCTTCGACGTGCTGGGCGATGTCGTGTGCGGAGGGTTCGCCGCGCCCCTGCAACATGCCGAGCGCGCGCTGATCGTCACCGCCAACGACTTCGACTCCATCTTCGCGATGAACCGCATCGTCGCGGCCATCAAGGCGAAATCGAAGAACTATCAGGTGCGTCTTGGCGGCGTCATCGCCAACCGCAGCGAGAACACCGACGAGATCGACCGCTTCAACGCCGCCATCGGCATCGAGCGCGTGGCGCATTTCCCCCAACTCGACGTCATCCGCAAATCGCGGCTGAAGAAGTCCACGCTGTTCGAGATGGAACAGTCGCCCGAACTCGACAAAGTCCTGGCCGAATATATGCGCCTCGCCGCATCGCTGCTGGCCGGCGACAAGAACTACGACGCGGTGCCGATGAAGGACCGCGACATCTTCGACTTCCTGGGGTTCGACTGATGAGCACGACCTATTTCGACCGCCGCCAATCGCTGGAAACCTATTTCGATCGCACCGCGCTCGACGCCTGGAAGCAGCTCACCTCCGATGCGCCGGTCAGCAAGATTCGCGCGACGGTGCGCGCCGGCCGGGACAAGATGCGCGCCACGCTTCTGGACTGGCTGCCCGTCGATCTGCACGGCGCGCGCGTGATGGATGCGGGTTGCGGCACCGGCGCGCTGTCCTTTGAAGTCGCGATGCGCGGCGCCAATGTCATTGCCGTGGATGTTTCGGCGGGGCTTGTGAAGATCGCCCGCGAACGCATGCCGCAATCGCTGGCGGCCAATGCCATCGATTTTCGCGTCGGCGACATGGCCGATCCGGACATCGGCACGGTCGATCATCTGGTCGCGATGGACTCGCTCATCCATTACGAGCCCGCCGATATCATCGCCGCCCTTGCCGTGCTG
>JAFECN010000082.1 GCA_018242145.1 Pseudomonadota bacterium | reverse complement strand
GCTTTGGCTTGCAAAACCGCCATGCAATCTTGCGGTTTCTACGCGCGCGCGTGTCCGCGCATGATGGCCTCATGTTGAAGCTCAAGCTCTGGCAAGTCGATGCGTTCGCGGAGAAGGCGCTGGAAGGCAATCCGGCGGCCATCGTTCCGCTCGATCATTGGACCGATGCATCGCTGATGCAGAAGATCGCCAATGAGAACAATCTGGCGGAGACGGCGTTCTTCGTGAAGACCGCGCCCGGAAAATACGATCTGCGCTGGTTCACGCCGGAAACCGAAGTCGATCTGTGCGGCCATGCCACGCTGGCGAGCGCCTATCTGATTTTCAGCGAACTCGATCCCTCGCTCTCGCGCGTGGATTTCTCAACGCGCTCCGGCACGCTGACGGTGGAGCGCGGGCAGAACAGCCAGCTCGTCATGTCGCTGCCGTCCGATCCCGTCGCGCCGTTTGAAGGTCCGAAGGATTTCGCCAGAACGGTCGGTGAAGCCCTTGGAACGACGACGCCGAAAGAAATCCTCATAGGCCGCTATGTCCTGGCCGTTTGGCCGGACGCGAAAGATATTCGTGCGATCAAGGACCCCGGCGATATCGGCCGTGTCCTGCGCGAACTCGGTATCTGGGGCTGCATCGTGACCGCGCCCGGAGATGATGGCTTCGATTTCGTCTCGCGCTTCTTCGCGCCGGAGAAAGGCGTGCCGGAAGATCCGGTGACGGGTTCGGCGCATTGCGCGCTGGTGCCCTATTGGGCGAAGCGGCTGAACAAGAAGACGCTCAAGGCGCGGCAGGTGAGCCCGCGCGGCGGCAATCTTCTGTGCACCGATGACGGCGCGCGCACCATCCTCGCCGGAACTTGCGCGCTCTATATGCGGGGCGAGATCGAAGTTTGAAAACAGATTGTCATGGCCCGCAAAAGCGGGCCATGACAAGTTATGGATTGGGTTGATCGTAATCGAATCCGGACTTACGTCTCGTCCTCTTCTTCATCCAGTTCGTCTTCGTCGCCGCTTTCCGCGTCGAATTCTTCGTCGGTCTCGTCATCATAGTTTTCGCCGAAGGCTTCCAGACCCTCGGCGAGATAATCGCCGAGCAGCGGCAGGCCCAGCAGATATTGCGCCGTGCGGTTGTTGTGCTCGGTGCGCGCCGTATCCAGCGCTTCCTTCCACTCATCGATTCCGTAGGTGCCGCGGCCAAGCCACGCCAGCGCGACGAGATTGACCTGCTCGTCCTCGTCCAATCCGTTGATGAATTCGCGCAACTCCTGCTCGACGGCATCGTTTTCCGGATCGTCTTCCAGAACATCCGTCATGCCGTCGTCGATGGCATCGGAGCCTTCGTCGGGATCGTCCTCGGCCTGCTTCACGTCGAATTGGCGGGCTTTCACAATCACGAAGCGGACTTTCTCCGGCGCGATGCCAAGCTCCGGCAGTTCGTCTTCGCTTTCCGGTTTTCCCTTTGCGGTCAGCGGCATGGCCAGTCCCTTTCTGTGGCGGACGACAGCAGAACGACTGTTGCACGCAAAGCGTTCCCGCCCCTTTGACATGCGTCAAACGCGCAAGGCTTCGTGAATTGACGCTCAACCGCCGAAGCCCTATATCGGCTGCGGGCCACGCTCCCCCAACGGAGCGCGAACATTCTGAAAGGAATGTCGATATGACCGGTAATACGCCGGCCGTGCGCCCTGCACGGCCTTTTTTTTCGTCCGGACCTTGCGCCAAGCGGCCGGGCTGGACGCCTGAAGCTCTCAAAGGTGCGCTGCTCGGGCGCTCGCACCGCTCCAAACCCGGAAAAGCGAAACTCAAGGAAGCGATCGACCGCACGCGCGCGATCCTGGGCGTTCCCGCCGATTACCGCATCGGCATTGTCCCGGCTTCGGACACCGGCGCCGTCGAGATGGCGATGTGGTCCATGCTGGGGCCGATGGAGGTGGACATCTTCGCCTGGGAAAGCTTTGGCGAAGACTGGGTGACGGACACCGTCAAGCAGCTCAAACTCAAAGCCACGGTTCACAAGGCCGATTACGGCAAGCTGCCGCAGCTGAAGGCCGCGAAGAATCGCGATGTCGTGTTCCTGTGGAACGGCACCACCAGCGGCGTGCGCGTGCCGGATGCGGACTGGATTCCCGCAGACCGCGACGGCATCACGATCTGCGATGCCACCAGCGCCGCCTTCGCGATGGACCTGCCGTGGGACAAGCTCGATGTGACGACCTTCTCCTGGCAGAAGGTTCTGGGCGGCGAAGCGGCGCACGGCATGATCGTGCTGTCGCCGAACGCCGTGGCCCGGCTGGAGGCGTACACCCCGCATTGGCCGCTGCCCAAGATCTTCCGCATGACCAAGGGCGGCAAGCTGGTCGAAGGTATCTTCGAAGGCGAGACGATCAACACGCCCTCCATGCTGGCGCTGGAGGATTATCTCGACACGCTGAAATGGGCCGAAAGCATCGGCGGGCTGAAGGGTTTGATCGGCCGTTCCGAAGCCAATCTCGCCGCGCTGACGGCATGGGTGAAGGACAGCCAATGGGCAGCGTTCCTCGCGGAAGATGCGAAGACGCGCTCCAACACCTCGGTGTGCCTGAAGATCGTGGACCCGGCATTCACCGCGCTCGACGCAAATGCGCAGGCCGACATGGCGAAGAAACTCGTCTCGGTTCTGGAGAAGGAAGGCGTGGCGCTGGACCTCGGCGCCTATCGCAGCGCGCCGCCGGGGCTTCGCATCTGGTGCGGCGCCACCGTGGACACCAAAGACATTCAAGCATTGACGCCGTGGCTCGATTGGGCTTGGGCGCAAGTGAAGGCGTAAACCCATGCCCAAGGTTCTCATCGCAGACAAGCTGTCGCCCGCCGCCGTCGCCATCTTCAAGGAGCGCGGCGTGGAAGCCGATGTGCTTCCCGGCATGAGCAAGGAAGAATTGCTCAAAGTCGTGGACCAATATGACGGCATCGCCATCCGCTCGGCGACGAAGATCACCGCCGATGTCATCAAGGCGGCGAAGAAGCTGAAGGTGGTGGGCCGCGCGGGCATCGGCGTGGACAATGTCGATATTCCGGCGGCGACGGCTGCGGGCGTGATCGTGATGAACACGCCGTTCGGCAATTCCATCACCACCGCCGAACACGCCATCGCGCTGATGATGGCGGTGGCGCGCGAGCTTCCCGCCGCCAACGCTTCCACGCAGGCGGGCAAGTGGGAGAAGAACCGCTTCATGGGCGTGGAGCTTTACGGAAAGGTTCTGGGCCTGATCGGCGCGGGCAATATCGGCTCCATCGTGGCGGACCGCGCCAAGGGGCTGAAGATGCGCGTGATCGCGTTCGATCCTTATTTGTCGCCGGAACGCGCCGCCGATCTGGGCATCGAGAAGGTGGAATTGAACGATCTTCTGGCGCGGGCGGATTTCATCACGCTGCATGTGCCGATGACGGCGGAGACGAAGAACATTATTTCCGCCGACGCCATCAACAAGATGAAGAAAGGCGTGCGCATCGTGAACTGCGCGCGCGGCGGGCTGATCGACGAAGCGGCGCTGAAGGCGGCGCTGGACAGCGGCCATGTCGCGGGCTCGGCGCTGGACGTGTTCGAGGAAGAACCGGCCAAGACCAACATCCTCTTCGGCAACGACAAGGTGGTGGCGACGCCGCATCTGGGCGCGTCCACCTCCGAAGCGCAGGAGAACGTGGCGCTGCAGGTGGCCGAGCAGATTTCGGACTACCTGCTCACCGGCGCGATCACCAATGCGCTCAACATGCCCTCCATCTCCGCCGACGAAGCCACGAAAGTGAAGCCGTGGATTTCGCTTTCGGAAAAGCTGGGCGCGTTCGCGGGGCAGCTTACCGACAGCAGCATCCAGTCGGTCGAGATTCTCTACGAAGGCGAAGCGGCGGAGATGAATCAGCGCGCGCTGACGCAGGCCGCACTCGCGGGCTTGCTGACGCCGGTGCTGGGCGGCGTGAACATGGTCAATGCGCCGATCGTCGCCAAGGAGCGCGGCATCAAGGTGAGCGAGACGCGCCAGCCGCAGCAGGGCGTCTATGACGGCTATATCAAGATCACCGTGACGCTCGACGGCGGCTCCACGCGCCGCGTGGCGGGCACCGTGTTCTCCGACGGGCGGCCGCGCCTGATCCAGGTGAAGGATATCAACCTCGACGCCGAATTCGCGCCGCACATGCTCTATGTGGTGAACGAGGACAAGCCGGGTTTCATCGGCAAGCTGGGTACGATCCTGGGCGACGCGAAGGTGAACATCGCCTCCTTCGCGCTGGGGCGCAGCGCGCCGGGCGAGGAAGCGCTGGCGCTGGTGGAAGTGGACGGCGGCGTGGATGACAAAACGCTCACGAGCATCGCCAAGCTGCCGCCGGTTAGGATGGCGAAATCCCTTCGCTTCTGAACCGGAGTTCGGTGTGCGGCTTTTCGTTATTGCATTGCCGGTGATGATTGCGGCGGCCGCGCAGGCCGCAACAGCGCCGGCAAAGCCCGCAAAGCCGAACCCGGACGTGGATATCTGCGTGAAGGCCGCCGCCGCGACCGATCATATCAAGATCGAGGATGTGGACCGCGATGCCTGCGCCTGCGCCACGAAGGAATTGCAGCGCACCTTGTCGCCGGACGACTTCGCGTTGCACGAGACGATGCTGGGCGTGATCGCATCGGGCGCGAACGAACAGTCCTTCAACAAGCAGATGTCCGACGTCATGCTCAAGCGCGGCATGAACCAGCAGATGGTGAACGCCTTTCTCGCCCGCACCAAGAAGGCGCAGGACAAGGCCCATGCCAAGTGCAACGTGCCGCCGCCGCTGGACCTGCCCGATCTCAACCATCCGCCGCACTGACCCCTTGCAATCGCCGGTTCGGCGGCCCACGTCTCCACCACCGCATCGACGGGGGCTGATATGTGGCATGGCATGTGGCCGGATATGGCGGTCTATTGGCCTTGGACCCTTTGGGCGATCACCTGGATCGCCGCCGCATTGTGGGCCAATCGCACCGTGAAGCGGCCCGGCATCGGGCGCGAATGGATGTACCGCCTCATCGCGTTGGCGGGCTTCTTCCTGCTTCTGGGCGGCTTTCTGAAGAGGCAGGACAACCACCTCGTCTGGGCGCGCTGGCCCGGCGTTCTGGGCGACGCCGCCTATCCGCCGATCGCCGTGGGCTGGGCGATGGTCGCGCTCACAGTCCTGGGCTTCGTGTTCGCCTGGTGGGCGCGCCTTCATCTGGGGCGGCTGTGGTCGGGCTCCATCACGCGCAAGGAGGGCCATCATGTGGTGGATACCGGGCCTTACGCGATCGTGCGCCATCCGATCTATACGGGCATTCTTCTCTCCGCCGTCGCCTCGGCCATCGCGATCGCGCAGGTGCATGCCTATCTGGGCGCGCTGCTGCTCATCATCGGCTATTGGCTGAAAGCCCGGCTGGAAGAACGCTGGCTGCGCGAAGAACTCGGCCCACAGGATTATGACGCCTATCGCCGCAGGGTGCCGATGCTGGTTCCTTTCGGGCCGAAAGCGGCCTGACTTTTTCCGAGCGCTTTGGCTATAAGTGGTCACCGTGCCTGACGCGATTCCGCGTTTCGGGCGGAATATTCCGGGTACGGACCAATGGCAAACGTCGCCGTGATCGGCGCCCAATGGGGCGACGAAGGCAAAGGCAAGATCGTGGACTGGCTGTGCGCGCGCGCCGATGTGGTGGTGCGCTTTCAGGGCGGCCACAATGCGGGACACACGCTTGTCATCGACGGCGTGACCTACAAGCTCAGCCTGCTGCCGTCCGGCGTCGTGCGCCCCGGCAAGCTGGCGATCATCGGCAATGGTGTGGTGGTCGATCCGTGGGCGTTCATTTCCGAAGTCGAAAAGATCCGCGCGCAAGGCGTGAGCGTGACGCCGGAGTCGCTGCTGGTGGCGGAGAACGCCGTTCTGATCCTGCCGCTGCATCGCGAGCTGGACGAGAACCGCGAGAATTCCAATTCCGTGCAGAAGCTCGGCACCACCAAGCGCGGCATCGGCCCCGCTTACGAAGACAAGGTCGGCCGCCGCGCGCTGCGCGTGATCGACCTGAAGGATTTCAACACGCTGCCGATGAAGATCGAGCGGCTGCTCGCGCATCACAACACGCTGCGGCGTGGCGCGAATCTGGAAGAGATCGACGCAAACGCATTGCTGGAATCGTTGAAAGAGATCGCGCCGAAGATTCTGCCGTTTGCCGGCTGCGCGTGGCGCAAGCTCGATGATGCGCGGCGCGAAGGAAAGCGCATCCTGTTCGAAGGCGCGCAGGCGGTGCTGCTCGACATCGATCACGGCACCTATCCCTATGTCACCTCGTCCAACACGGTGGCGGGACAGGCGGCGGCGGGCTCCGGCATCAGCCCGCGCGATATCGGCTATGTGCTCGGCATCGTGAAGGCTTACACCACGCGGGTGGGCGAAGGCCCCTTCCCCACCGAGCAGCAGAACGAAATCGGCGAAAAGCTGGGCACGCGCGGCGCGGAGTTCGGTACGGTGACGGGGCGCAAGCGCCGCTGCGGCTGGTTCGACGCGGTGCTGGTGAAGCAGACCGTCGTCACCGGCGGCGTGGACGGCATCGTTCTGACCAAGCTCGACATCCTCGATGCGTTCGAAACCATCAATGTCTGCGTCGGCTACGAACTTGACGGAGCGACGCTCGACTATCTTCCCGCCGATGCCACGGAGCAGGCGCGCTGCAAGCCCATCTATGAAGAGATGGAAGGCTGGAACTGCTCCACCCGCGGCGCGCGAAGCTGGGCGGATCTGCCGGCGCAGGCCGTGAAATATGTGCGCCGCGTGGAAGAATTGATCGGCGCTCCCGTAGCGTTGCTCTCCACCAGCCCGGAACGCGAAGACACGATCATGGTGCGCGATCCCTTCGTTGACCGTTAGGAACACGAATGGTAGAATTCTACCGCGTTATGGTAGAAGTCGACCATGAGCCTGAACATCAAAAATCCGAAGACCTACAAGCTCGCGCAGGAAGTGGCGCAGCTTACGGGCGAGAGCATGGCCCAAGCCGTGACCACCGCTCTCGAGGAGCGCAAGGCAAAGCTGGAAAAGGAATCCCGCTTCGAGCGGGCTTGGGCTATCGCCAACAAGGTGGCGGAACGGCTTCATGCACCGGGCGGGCCGAAGATGCTGGAGATCGAAGATCTCTATGACGAAGCGACCGGCTTGCCGAAATGATCGTCGATTCATCGGCTGTTATCGCGATCCTAAGACTGGAAGTGGATGCGCGAACGCTTTTCGAAACGATACGGAAAGCCCCTTCCGTCGCAATGAGCACGGCAACGTTTTTTGAAACTGCGATCGTGATCGATTCCCGCCGCGATCCCGCGATAAGTCGCGAACTGGACGATTTCTGCGAGAACATCGCGCTCAAATTCATTCCCGTGGACGAAAAGCAGATGCGCATCGCGCGTGAAGCCTATCGCGATTTCGGCAAAGGCAGCCGTCACAAGGCACAACTGAATTTCGGCGATTGCTTCACCTATGCGCTCGCCAAAGCGACCGGAGAGCCCCTGCTCTATAAAGGCCGCGATTTCGTCCACACGGACGTTGCGTCAGCTTTGGACTGACAAGACAGCACTTGCTTTGAGCCGCTTTCTCCCGGCACCCTTGGCGGAACAGATACAAGCCAAGGGGCGAACGCCATGTTGAAAACCCGTTTCACCGAAATGTTCGGCGTGGAAGTGCCGATCACCTGCGGCGGCATGACCCGCGTGGGCAAAGCCGAACTCATCGCCGCCGTCGCCAATGCGGGCGCGCTCGGATTCCTCACCGCGCTGACGCCGGGTTCGCCGGAGAAGCTCGTCGCGGAGATCAAGAAGACGCGCGATCTGACCGATAAGCCGTTCGGCATCAACCTCACCATCCTGCCGTCGATCAATCCGATCCCGTATGACGAATACCGTCAGGTGATCTGCGAAAGCGGCTGCAAGGTGGTGGAAACCGCGGGCAACAATCCGCAGCCGCATCTGCCCGCGTTCAAGGCGGCGGGTGTGAAGGTGATCCACAAATGCGTCACCGCGCGCCACGCGGTGAAAGCCGAAAGCATCGGCGTGGATTGCGTCTCCATCGACGGCTTCGAATGCGCGGGCCATCCGGGCGAGGAAGATATCGGCGGGCTGGTGCTGTTCCCGGTGACGACGGCGAAGCTGAAGATTCCGGTGATCGCGTCCGGCGGAATTGCCGACGCGCGCGGGCTTGTGGCGGCGCTGGCGCTGGGCTGCGAAGGCGCGAACATGGGCACGCGCTTCATGGCGACGAAGGAAGCGCCGATCCATGAGAAAGTGAAGCAGGCGCTCGT
>JAFECN010000081.1 GCA_018242145.1 Pseudomonadota bacterium | reverse complement strand
CTCTGACTTGGCTATTATAGCCATAATACTTAGCTAGATCAAGAATGTTCCCCCATTGGTGCAGGCTTGCTAGGGAACGCGGATGACCGGATTTTCCTTTGAAATTCAAGCGCACGACGGCGCGGCGCGGACGGGCGTCATCAAGACGCCGCGCGGTGAAATCCGCACCCCCGCTTTCATGCCGGTGGGCACGGCCGCGACCGTGAAGGCGATGTTGCCAGCGCAGGTGCGTGACACCGGCGCCGATATCCTGCTCGGCAACACCTATCACCTCATGCTGCGTCCAGGTGCGGAACGCATCGCCAGGCTCGGCGGCCTGCACAAATTCATGGGCTGGGAGCGGCCGATCCTCACCGACTCCGGCGGCTTTCAGGTGATGTCGCTGTCGAAGCTGCGCAAGATCACCGAAGAGGGCGTGCGTTTTCATTCGCACATCGACGGCAGCGAACATTTCCTGTCACCGGAACGCGCCATGGAGATCCAGCGCCTGCTCGGCTCCGACATTCAGATGGTGCTGGACGAATGCCCGGCCTTTCCCGCAACCGAGCAGGACATCGAAAAATCGCTCGCACTGTCCATGCGCTGGGCCGCGCGCTCGAAAATCGCGTTCGCAGAGCAGCCGGGCCACGCCTGTTTCGGCATTGTGCAGGGCGGCGTCTATCCGCATCTGCGCCAGCGCTCAGCGGAAGAATTGAAGGCGATCGGGTTCGACGGTTATGCCGTCGGTGGTCTTGCCGTGGGTGAGCCGCAAACCGCGATGTTTGAAACGCTGGATGCTGTGGTCCCGCATCTGCCCGCGGACAAGCCCCATTATCTGATGGGTGTCGGCAAGCCGGACGACATCGTGGGCGCGGTGCTGCGCGGCATCGACATGTTCGATTGCGTGATCCCCACGCGCTCGGGCCGCAACGCGCAGGCTTTCACGCGGGAAGGCACGCTGAACTTGCGCAACGCGCGCCATGCGGACGATCCGGCGCCGCTGGATTCGGCGTGCGGCTGTATCGCCTGCCGCCGGTTCAGCCGCGCCTATCTGCACCATGTCGTGAAAGCGAACGAGATCATCGCCGCCATGCTGTTGACGGCGCACAATCTGACTTACTATCAGGACGTGATGGCGATGCTGCGCGATGCCATCCCGAAAGGCGAAACGGCGCGCGTCGCCGCCCGGGTCGCGCAAGCTTATGCGCGGGAAGATTGAGAACCTGAAGGTTCTGTCATTCATGTGGCATTCATGTGTGTCGCAAAGTTCCGGCGAAAACCGGCTGCTCGCGAAAGTTTAAGACACGGCCTTACGCAAGCTTAAGCTTCGGGACGGCATAAACCCGATATTTTCTCCGGCGTAGCCCAAAGGAGAAAATCATGTCCCTTCGAAAGTCCTTTATCGGCGCCGGTATGGCAGGCGCGCTTCTGGCCAGCGGGGCCGTCGCCTATGCGGCCGGCGCCGATGGTCCGCACCGCCCCATGGCGGGCCATTTCGATCCCGTCGCCTGGCACAAGCAGATGTGCACCGACCATTACGCGCGCAATGTCGGGCGCGTGGCCTATATCGGAGCCAAGCTGTCGCTGACCGACACCCAGCGTCCGTTGTTCGATGGCTGGAAAAAGACGGTTCTCGATTCGGCGAAGGCACGCGAAAGCGACTGTCTCGCGCGCCAGCCGAAGATGGGCGAACATGGCAATGTTCTGGAGCGTCAGGCGCAGATGCAGCAGCGGCTGCGGCAGCGCTTGTCCGATCTGACGGCCGAGCAGCCGTCGCTCAAGGCGCTCTACGACGCGCTCTCCCCGGAACAGAAGCAGGTCTTCGATCGCCCCGGCCCGATGGGACATGACGGCCATGGCCCGCATGGGCATGGCGGTTGGCATAGGCACGGCCCGCAGGGCGGCAACGACAAGGCTTAAAACGGAGAATGGCCGTGCGCGAGCATAAGGAGGGACGCCAGCCTTGGCTGGGCACGCGTACGGCCGTCCTCGTTTTTCTGGTGGGGCTCGTGATTCTGTGGGGCGCGATGTCTCTGCTGTTCTATCTGGAAGTGCCATAGCGCCCTCCTAGATATGGGGCGATTTCGCGCTTCAGATACAAGCTATTTATC
Organism: Pseudomonadota bacterium; assembly: GCA_018242145.1. Classification (GTDB taxonomy): domain Bacteria; phylum Pseudomonadota; class Alphaproteobacteria; order Micropepsales; family Micropepsaceae; genus Rhizomicrobium. The sequence goes on along the minus strand of JAFECN010000081.1, from coordinate 3,305 downwards.
AAGCCTTTGGAATGGCTTGTGATAATTTGTTCTTTTTATGTTCTTGACGATAGTTCTTATTTTGTTCTATCGTGCCTGCATGCAAACGAATCTCTTTTCCGGCCAATCGGCCGACCTCCGGACCATCCGGGACCGCCTCCGCGTCGCTTTCGGGCGAGACCGCTCCGGCGTGCGCGTCAGCGCCATCAACCAGTTCATCCGCAGCTTCATTTCAAGCCGGACGATGGACTGGCAGTCCGACCGCGCCTTCATGCGCCTGCTGAGCCGCTACAGAAGCCCTGAGGCGCTGGCAGACGCGCCTGTGGCCGAGATCGAGGCAGCGCTGGCCGGCGTCCAGTTCGCCGACAAGAAGGCCCGGGAGCTGAAGGCCGCGCTCCTGCATATCCGCGCCCGCGCAGGGACCGTCGATCTGGACTTTCTGGCCGGGCTGGATGTGGACACGGCGCTCCTCTGGCTGGAGCAGATCCGGGGCGTAGGCCGCAAGATCGCCGCCGCCACCCTGAACTTCAGTGTGCTGCGCAAGCGCGCCTTCGTGGTCGATACCCACATCATCCGCATCATGCGCCGCTTCGGCTTCGTGAAGCCGAACGCCGAAACCGAAGATGTCTATGATGCGGTGATGGCGGCCGCCCGCGATATGAGCGCGGACGATCTTTCGGAATTCCACTGGCACCTGAAGCGCCTTGGCCAGCACACCTGCAAGGCGCTCAAGGCCGATTGCCCGATCTGCCCGCTGGCCGAAACATGCCTGAAGCGCCTGGAGACATCCTATCATTCCGGCCATGCCGCGTGACGCATCATGGGCGGCACGGCAGAAAAACTTGCGGCCCTTCGCGCCAGCCTTGCCACCACCGCCGGGCTGGAGACGCTCGTCGCCAACACCCGCGTTCCGCTCGGTTATGCACCGGCTGACGCCGTTCTGAAGGGCGGTCTGGCGCGCGGGGCGCTGCACGAAATCTATGCCGCCACGAATTCCGAACCCGCCGCCACCGCTTTCGCCGCCGCTCTTGCATCGCGTGCCGCCGGCAAAAAGAAGGTTCTCTGGATCAGGCAGGATTTCTCGGCTGTGGAATTCGGTGAGCTTTCCGCCACCGGCTTTCTGGAGCTTGGCATCGATCCGTCGCAGCTTCTTCTGGTCTGCACCGCTCATGCGGATGATGCGATCAAGGCCGCATCCGATGCTCTCACTTGCGCCGCACTCGGCGCCATCGTGATCGAGATTCCGGGCACACCGAAGATTCTCGATCTCGTTACCAGCCGCCGCCTCACGCTGGCCTGCGCGCAGAAAAACGTCACGGCGTTTCTGCTGCGCTTTGCTGCCAGGCCGGAAGCCAGCACAGCGGAAACACGCTGGCGCGTTCGCGCGGCGGCATCGTCGAAAGAAGAAGAGAACTGGGGCCAGCCGGTTTTCGAAACAGAGCTCGTGCGCAACCGCCATGGATGCACGGGCCATTGGGTCATGGAGTGGAATTGCGATGAAGGTCTCTTCCGGGAGCCCCCTGGCCGGCAACCGGCGCATCATCGCGCTGTGGTTTCCGCGTCTGGCGACGGACCGGCTGCAGCGCCGCTGGAAGGCGCAGGCCGCGCGCACGCCGTCGGCTGAAGCGCCGCCGGAGCCGCCGCCGCTTGTCGTCGTGGCGAAGGAGAAGAACGCGCTGCGCCTCTCCGCGCTGGACCGCAAGGCGACGGCACAAGGCCTTTCCATCGGCCAGCCGCTTGCCAATGCCCGCGCCGTGCTGCCCGAACTCAAGGTCATGGCGGCGAACGATGGCGCCGATCACAAACTTCTGGAGCGCATCGCCGATTGGTGCGACCGCTTCACGCCCTTCGTCGCGCTCGAGCCCCCGCGCGCGCTCCTGCTCGATGTCACCGGCGCCACCCATCTCTTCGGCGGCGAGACGGCGTTGCTGGATCGCATTCTGCGCACCTTGCGCAAACAAGGATTTGCCGTGCGCGGCGCACTCGCCGGAACCGCGATGGCCGCCCGCGCCTGCGCGCGCCATCGGGATGGCATGGTCGTGGCGCCCGGCGAGGAAATGAAGATCACCACGCCGCTTCCTGTCGAAGCGTTATTTCTCGATCCCGTGACCACGCATGCGTTCCGTCGCGCGGGACTGAAGACAATAGGGCAGGTGGCCCATCGCGGCCGCCGCGAGCTTACCGCCCGCTTCGGTGCGGCCATGGTGTTCACGCTCGAAACCGCGCTCGGAAAAGCCGGGAAGCCCATCTCGCCGCGCACCCCGCTGCCCGATTACAGCGTCGAGCGGAATTTCGCCGAGCCTGTTGCGACAGAAGACGTGATCCGCGCGACGCTCGTCTCGTTGGCCGGGACACTGGCCGAAACGCTGGAGCAGCGCGGCGAGGGCGCGCGCCGCCTGGAAGCCGCATTCTTCCGCGCCGACGGCGCCGTCATGCGCATCGTCGTGGAAACCGGATCTCCCACCCGCGAGCCCGCCATCATCGAACGCTTGTTTCGCGAGAAGCTGGACGCGCTGGCCGATCCGCTGGACCCCGGCTTCGGGTTCGATCTCATTCGCCTCTCCGCCAGCCGCACGCAGGCTTGCGAAACCGCGCTCGCGGATTTCAATGCCGACCTCAATGCCGAACGCGAGATACGTTTTCTCGTGGACCGCTTGTCGGCGCGTTTCGGCGCCCATCGCGTTCTCGCCTTTCAACCCAACGACACGCACATTCCCGAAGCTGCGGGCCTTGCGGTGCCCGCGCAGGAATTGCGTGAATCCAGACGTGCATGGGAGCCGCGCCGCAAGGGCGAGGTGCCGCGCCGTCCGTTGCGCCTGCTGGCCAAGCCGGAAGAAGTCGAAGCCATCGCGACCGTTCCAGCCGGCCCGCCGCGCCGTTTCCGCTGGCGCCGCGTGCAGCACGATGTGGTTCTGTCGGAAGGCCCGGAGCGCATCGCCATGGAATGGTGGCGGCATGTGACGCCGCAACCGACGCGCGACTATTTCCGCGTGGAAGACGCGAACGGCAACCGCTTCTGGCTCTATCGCGATGGCCTGTATACGCGAGAAACCGGCAATCCGCGCTGGTATCTGCATGGAGTGTTCGCATGAAGTTTTTACGGCCGAGCTTCGCGCCCATGCCAGATGCGCAAGACGATCATGGTGCCGTCGCTCTCACGGATCGTATAGCGTGCCACATAGCCGCGCCGTCCAAAGCGCACAACAATCTGCCGGATGAAAGGAGACTGCGTTCTCATCCCAAGGGCGGGCATGGCTTCGACGAGTTCCAGCTTCTCCCAGATCGCTGTCATTGCACGCTGGGCGGCACTGGGATTTTCGGATTTG
>JAFECN010000080.1 GCA_018242145.1 Pseudomonadota bacterium | reverse complement strand
TATCGCGTTCGCCCGCATAATGCTCGTGGCCCGGCGAGAGATCGTGCAGGTGCGACGCGTTGAGCACAAGGTTTCGCACCCGCACCGAGTTGCAAATGCCGAAATAGGCCTGGTCTTCGGTCACATCGATGATGCCGGTCACCTTCTCGATCTCGCGGATCTCTTCCGGCGTGAAAAGAGAAGTGGCCACGATCGTTTCTTCATTCGAAAGCGGAAAGATCGAGCAATCCAGGTGATACAGATGAGCGTTGCGCTCTTCCACCGGGATGATCTTCATGCCGAACTCGCTCGACATCCATTCATAAGCGGCGCGGTCCGAACGCTCGCCGTAGCCGCCGATGTACACGTTGCCGTGAAGATGCTTGAGCTCCGCCTCGCCTTCAAAACGGTACGGCGACTGAACCACGCGGTAGCCCATCGATTCAAAAAAGGAGCGTCCAAACTGCGCTTCGCCCTTGCGCGGCGGCGATGTGAAATTCGAGATGATCGCCGTCTCCCGATGCTCCACGTGCGACGGAATGAACGCGAGGTTCGCCACGAATACCTGGTCCTGCAGGCCGCAATTGGCGGGCGCCGGAAGCAGATACACCAGCGCCTGCGCGGCCATGAAGTTATAGAGATCCAGAAACTGCGCGTAGCTGCGGCTCTTATCCAGGCGCCGCGTACCCTCGGCGTACTCGGTCATCCATATGTTATTGGCCACGCCGACATCGTGCGAAAACGGCGGGCACATGAGAAAGCTGGGGCGGTCAAGGCTTGTAGCTGTTACCTCCGGAGCCAGCGTGGTTGGTAGTTCATAGACTGCGGTAGTCATCGTAATGGCCTTCTTTCTTTGGGGTGACGCTTGGCGGGCACAAGGCGGATCAGCGCGTCCATACCTGCCTCCACATGCCAGGTATCGGCGATGAGCGTCTCGTACTCGTACTGCTCCGAGAGCGGGATGATCAGGTCCACTTGGGACCCAAAACGGATTTGCGAGAAGCGGTGATTCTGAAATACCGGGCGGCCTTGCCTCAGATCGAACGGCTGGATCGTCGCCACGTCGAGATCGGCGATCTGCAGAATGTAGTATTCGATCCCCAAGCGCGGCGTCTGAACGGTATTCAAGATCCGCTGGTTCGTAAACAGGTAGCCGGCGTTCGCGGACGCAAAACCATGCCCGCGCATCAGCCCGTCTTCTACTTCGAGCATCGGCCGGTTCAGCGTGTGCAGCGGCGGCAGCGTCTGGTAAGACAGAATGCCCGAGTACGGGACCCGGTTCACATGAACGTCGTAACTGGTCATGAAAATGCCAATTACCAGGCACCGGTTGCGGAAACGATCGTTGCGCATCGCCTGCTGGAGCGTGTACTCACGTCCCTTGATTTCCACGAGCGGCTCGTCCGCCGAGATCTCGCGCTGATAGAGAATTACGCCATCGGCCGGCGAGAACATGTAACTCGAATCCGAGTAACGCGGCCGCACCGGATCGCGGAAGAAGAAGTGCTCCGATAACGAGCGGATCGAGATCTGCCGGTTGGCTTCAACGTCCGACGCCAGCCATTCCTTAAAGGATTTCGCCATGTGCCCCCTTCTCGTGCACATGGGCCGGCGCGCCCGTTTGCTGATACATCGAATGCACGATGATTCAGACCGGCCAACAGGCGCGCCGGAACAGGTTTAAGTGTTAACTGTCGATCTTCCCGATTTCGTTAAGAGTGTTTCGCGGCTTACGCGAACACGTCCAAGATGGGCTTCCCCTTGCCATCCTTCGTGACATAAAACGGTCGCCGCTCGATCTGCTGGCCGTGATTCGGCGCGATCCCCATGGCGTGGTAAATCGTCGCGTGCAGGTCTTCGATCCGCACTGGATTCTCCACCACCTTACAGGGGCGCTCGTCCGCCGTCACCCCATACAGATGCCCGCGCTTCACGCCGCCGCCGAATAGCAACACGCTACCAGCCTCCGTAAAGTGCCGGTGCATGCCGTATTGCTTGATGTCGGTCAGCCGATCCGGGATCTTCACCTGATCCTTCACCGGCTTATCGGGCTTGCCCTCTTGGATCATGTCGCGCCCAAATTCGCTCGCCACCACAATCAGCGTGCGGTTCAGCAGGCCGCGCTCTTCGAGATCGAGCACCAACTGCGAAATCGGCCGGTCGATCTCTTCTTTCATCGCCCGCGCGCGTGTGTGGCCATTCTCATGCGTGTCCCAGTAGCGGAACGGAATGTACTCGCTCGTCACTTCAATGAACCGCGCGCCCGCCTCCGTCAACCGACGCGCCAGCAAGCAGCCCTGCGCGAACCGCGATGATCCGTAGCGCTCCAGCGACTCTTTGGGCTCCAGTGCCAAATCCAATGCCTTCGCGCCCGGCGAGGTCAGCAGCCGGTGCGCATTGTCGATCGCCGCACGCAGCGAATCCTGTTGTGCCGAGGTCGCGAGCGCAGGATCCGGCGCGGCTTCGAGCAATTGCTTATAGCGCTCGTATCGCGCGAGGAATCGCTCGTGGCTGATATGCGCCGGCGGACGCACTGCCGCCATCGCATCGTTCGGATTCGTGATGAAGAACGGACCGTACTCCGTCCCCAAAAACCCGGCGGTGTGGAACGCCTTGAGCGAATCGCTTTCCGCACCGATCTCGAGTGACTGCCCGATATCGATGAACGCCGGAATATCCGCATGCCGCGGACCCAGCGTCTTTGAAATCCACGCGCCCATGTGCGGCGCGGCCACCGATTGTGGCGGAGCATACCCGGTATGCCAGTGGAACTGATGCCGCGAATGCAGGATGAACCCGAGGTCGCCCGCCTGGTATGAACGGATGAGCGTCCCGCGATCCATCACGCGCGCAATGCGCTCCAGCCCTTTCGACAGCTTGATGTTGTCCACCACTGTGTCGATGGAAGGGAACGTGGAGAGCACGCCCTTCGGGTCAATTCCCGTTTCAAACGGCGTGTAGCGCTTAGGGTCAAACGTTTCCGTCTGCGCCATGCCGCCCGCCATCCAGAGCAGGATCAGCGTATCCGCTTTGGGCTCGGGCTTGGCGGCAAGAGGCGATGCATTCACAGCCGCAACAGCAGCGGCAGCGCCGAGGAACTGGCGGCGCGATGGGTTAGCGGACATATTGAAACTCCGGCGAGAGAAACACAGACCACAACAAGTCTTCCAGACCATCGTTGGTCCGCGCCATGTCGAGCGCAATCGCCCGTTCTTTTTGCGACGGCAACCGGCCGAGCGCATGCCGGTACAGCCGCGCGATCAACCGGTCAGAATTCGTGGTCGGTTCCGGCGGCGCGATCGGCGGCTGCCCATCGACAGGATAAAGCCGCCGCATATCGGGCTGCTGTCGAAACACAAACAAGCGGAAACGTGGGTTGATATCACTCGCTTTCGAACTCGGGTCAAGCACGATCGTCGCGCGAAACCGCTGCGCGCCCGTAGGCACATCCACCGTCTGCGTCGATGGCACCGGCGCAGGCAAATCGCGCGGCGCGCGATCATCGAACCGCGCATTCTGCCAAGTCACCAGCGTGCGCGCCGGATCATAAGAATCGATATCCGCGAGCACTAGCCATAGCTTCTCCGCGCCCGCAATCTCCACATCCACCTCAGCCTTGTCCTTCTGCGTATTCAGGATGCCCGAGTCATACAGGCTCGCCGGCGCTGGCGGCAACTGATCGCGCAGCCGCAGCGCGCCGCGATGCAGCAACGTCGCGAGCGTATCGCCATTCACTAGTTCCAAAGCCTGCAACGTCGTCGGCTGATTCTGCCGCTCCGTCATGATCTGATCCCGAATCGCCCGCCCCAACGCTCGACCCAAGGGCGTCGACTTCAACTGCCAGTCCCGCGCATACGTCGCCGCTCCTGGCGCCTTCGGATCGAGCGTGCGCCACTCGCCCGTCACCGCCGACACGTTGTCCAGAAACTGCTCCGCAGTCAATCGCCGCGGCAGCGGACCCGCCTCGCGACCCGACGGCAACCGGTACGCGCGCGACGTCATGATCGTCCGCAGCAGATGCTGCAAGTCATATCCGTGCGCGACAAAATCGGCCGCCAGCCAATCGAGCAATTCCGGGTTCGATGGCTTCGCATCCATATCATCCACCGGTTCCACGATGCCGCGCCCGAACAGAACCTTCCAGTAGCGATTCACCAGCGTCCGTGGCGTCCGCCCGTTCTCCGCGCTGGTGAACAGCTTCGCCGCTGCGGCGCGTTTCTCCGCCAGCGGAGCCGCAGTATCCACGCCGCCCAACTCCGGATACAGGAACTTCGTCTGGGCAGTCACGCCCGTCGGCGAGTCGCACCGGTGAATCTCAAGCGGCGCGTCGGAGAAGAAGCTCGCCAGCCCATACGCATCCTTCAGCTTCCATTGATTGATGAAACTGTCGTGGCACGAATTGCACTTCAGGTTGATGCCCAGGAAAACCTGCGCCGTATTCTGCGCCGCCTGCATCACCGGTGTTTGCGACGCGTTGATATCGCCGCGCCAGTTGACGCCGATCAGGAATCCCTCGGGCCCCGTGTCCTTCGCCGGATTCAACAGGCCCTGTACAAACTTGTCGTAAGCCAGGTTGTCTTCCAACGATTGCCGCAGCCACTTGGAAATCGTCTTGCGATCCCCGTGATAGACCACGCCTTCGTCGTTATGTAAGTGGTCGTTCCAAAAGCTGATCCAATGATTGGCGTAATTCGCGCGGTTGGCGAGCAGGCGGTCAACCAGTTTCCCGTATTTGCCCGCATCGCGATCCGCCACAAACGCGTCCAGTTGCGCGGGCGTGGGCAGCAATCCCCACAAATCCAAATACGCGCGCCGCGCGAACACCGCATCGGACACCGCGCCCTCCGGGGTCTTCAAGAACTTGTCCACCGGATGCGCCTCGCGCGACTCCGGCATCGCCGGCGCTTTCAATGCGAGCGCCGGCTTCCACGATTGCGCCTCCGCCGTTGCGGGACCTTTCGCCCCTTCATCGATCCACACTTTGAGCGTCGAGATCTCTTCCGAGCTCAGCGGCGGACTGTTCAGCGGCATCCGCGGACCCTTGGCGCCGCTTACTCGCTCTATCAACAAACTAGCTGCGCCGTTACCGGGAGTTACCACCTTCAACACCTGCGCGCGCGTCTCAAGCGCTAAGCCGCCCTGCGACAAACGTGCGTTATGACACGCCATGCAGCGCGCCGTGAGGATGGGATGGACCTGTGTTGAAAAGTCCACCGTGAGGAGAAATGCAAGTAGTCCTAACAAGTTATGCGACTGGATTGTAACACGCGGAAATTTTACAGAAACGTTCCCATTTCCACTCTCACCACTCCAGTGTCAAACGCACTTCTGACCGGGAACCGGCCGGCCCGGGCGGAGGCTCCACGTTGCAATTCGCCCAAACAGGAGAAGTACCAATGGCTAGCAAACAATTCAATGAAGTAGCTGCCAAGGCGAAAGAAATCGCCAAGGAAGCTTTGAAGGAAAAAGAAACCATCAAGCCGGAGAAGGAAAAGGAACTCGGCAAGCCGGAAAAGGATCAGCACAAACCCGAGAAAGACACCAAGGACAACAAGGAACACAAAGAACAAAAGGATCACAAAGACCAGAAGGACAACAAGGAACACAAGGAGCAGAAGGAGCACAAGGACCAGAAAGATCACAAGCCGGAGCAAAAGGAAAAGCACGAGAAAGAGATCAAGGACAAGAAAGACCACAAGGAACTGGCGAAAGAGATCAAAGACGGTCCCAAGGAAATCAAGGAGTTCGCCAAAGAGATCAAGGAAGCCGGCAAAGAAATCGAAACGCTCCCGCAGCAGCCCCTTGGCCCTGATCCCGCCGGGCAAGCCGCTCCGCAGGGCCTGGAAGCCGATCTCAGCGGCGCATTCAGCAGCGTCGGCGGAGCCGCCGCAACCAAGGTTCCTGAGAAGTTCAAGGCTGAAAAGATCGAGAAGAACGAGAAGTTCGAAAAGCACGAAAAGTTCGAAATCAAGGAGTGGGATAAGTATCTTCGCGATCACATCTTTGTCGCCGGCCCCGCACATGTGGGCCCTGGCGACCCCGTGATGACCCAGCGCGTGGAAGCCTTGGAAGCAACGGTGGCCCAACTGCTTCACTTCATTCCGGAAACCATGCGGCCTGACCTCACTCAGGGCGCGCTCGCGCAGGAAACCGATAAACCGACCCAGGGCGGCGCAAAGACGCCGGCTGAACCGGCCAAGCCGGATCAGACCACCGATAAGCCCAAGCGTTAACTGGCCAGCAGCATGGGCCGGCGGCTTCTGAGGGCGCCGGCCCGCATTTTTCCTGAAGGGGATCTTAGGAGAACTTATGTATCTCGTACTTTGTCATTCCAACGATCACGCCGCCATCTGGGCGTGGCAAGCGCTCGGCGCGGCCGGGTTGCCGCGCGTTGAACTCGTCACTACTGAGGGCCTCGCCAGCATCCGCGGCTGGAAACATTCGCTCGGCGATGGGGGCGCGGTGGACACATCGTTCCGCCTGCCCGATGGGCGCGTCGCCACTGAGGCGGACATTGAGGGCGTGCTCAACCGCCTTTCCGCGCCGCCTCACGAAATCACCGCCCACGCGGCGCCCAATGATCGCGACTACGCGCAACAGGAACTCGCCGCGTTTTACCTGAGCTGGCTCCATTCGCTCGGCGGCCGCGTCATCAACCCGCCTACCGCGCAAGGTCTCGGCGGACGCTGGCGGCACGCGAGCGAGTGGGCGCTGCTTGCGCATCGCGCCGGCTTGCGCACCCCCGTGTACCGCCAGTCCCATCGCGATCGCGATGATTTGGGTTACGCATCGCTCGCCCCCGCGGGCGCCGATGTGTTGCGCATCCTCGTCGCGGGCGGTGAAGCGTTCGGCCCCGCGCTACCCCTGGCCGTGCGCGAAAGCTGCGTGGAACTCGGCGCGCTTGCTGAAACGCCGCTCCTTGGCGTGGATGTTTATCGCGAGCCTGCCGGATGGCGCTTCGCCAATGCGACGCCCCTACCCGATCTCACCATCGGCGGATCGGCCTTTGCCCGCCGCCTCGCCCTATGCTTGCGGCGGCCCGAAACGTTGCAACCCGCTCACGCGCGGAAGGGAGAACTACGATGATCTTGCTTTGCGGCATCCCCTCAGAAACTCCGTTGCGCATGGTGCGCGAGCGGCTCGACGATTTGGGCGTCGACTATGTCCTGTTCAACCAGCGCCACTTTGCGGACTCTGAAGCCTGGTTTGAAACCGCGAACGGCGAAGTACGCGGCGAACTCCGCATCGGGCCCGCCGTGTACGCGCTCCAGGATTTCAATGCTGTCTACACACGCTTGATGGATGATCGCTGCCTTCCGGAATTAGACGGTGAAGGCCCTGAATCTCCTCTCCGCCGCCATTGCCGCGGCTTGCATGAGACGCTGCTCCGCTGGATGGAGATCGCGCCCGCCATGGTGATCAATCGCTGCGCCGCCATGGCTTCGAATTCATCCAAGCCCTACCAGGCCCAATTGATCGAGCAGAGCGGATTGCTCACGCCGCCCACCTTGATCACCAGTGACCCCGCAGAAGTGCGCGCATTCCAAGCCCGCCACGGCCGCGTGATTTATAAGTCAATCAGCGCCGTCCGCTCCATCGTGCACACGCTGAGCGAAGAAGACAATGACCGGCTGAACCGCATTCAGTGGTGCCCCACCCAGTTTCAAGGCTTCGTGGAAGGCACCAACGTGCGCGTCCATATCGCCGGCAATCGCGTCTACGCCACCGCCATTGAAACGGAAGCCACTGATTATCGCTATGCCAAGCGCCAAGCCGGCGAACCCGCCGAATTGCGTGAAGTAGAACTTGCCGAACCGCTCGCTGAGAAATGCATTGCTCTCGCGCGTCGCCTGGGCCTCGTGTTCGCGGGCATCGATCTCAAGATCACGCCCGATGATCGCGTCTATTGCTTTGAAGTCAATCCCTGCCCGGCTTTCAGCTATTACGAAGCCAACACCGGCCAGCCAATTTCAGAAGGCGTGGCGCTCTGTTTGGCCGATGCCGACGCGCACCGCGCCACCAGCGATGCGGTGATGAACTGCGCCGCGCTCGCCTGAAGCCACGGAGGGTAAACCCGGTCACATGGGAAAGCGGCGTGCTCATAAGAGGGTATGAGTACGACATCGAAAGTGTGGCCGGGTTTGCTGGCGGGCGCTGCCGCCGGCGTTGCCGCAAGCTGGGTCATGAATCAATTCCAATCCGCGATCGCCGAGCGCGTCGCCGGAATCTCCAAGGGTCACGGCGCGCAATCCGTCCGCGAAGGCGGCCCGGCCAGCTACGAGCGCAAACCGCGCCATGAAGCCGGTGACGATCCCGCCACCAAGACCGCCGCGGCTGTTGCCGAATGGACCACCGGCGAGCCGCTCCACGGTGAAGAGCGCCGCCGGGCCGGCGTTGCCGCGCACTACGCATTCGGAGCGAGCATGGGAGCGCTCTATGGTGCGGCCGTGGAAGCTTGGCCCAACGCTTCCGCCGGCGCTGGCATCCCGTTTGGCTTATCCGTCTGGGTCGGCGCCGATCAAATCGCCGTCCCAGCGCTGGGCTTATCCAAGAAGCCCGACGAATACCCCGAGTGGATCCGCTGGTACTCCATCGCCGCGCACGCCGTCTACGGCCTCACCACAGAATTGGCACGCCGCGGCATCCTCCGCGCCCTCCACGCTGCTTAGAGCGTGTGCAGCCAAGCCAGATATTCCTTCCAGCCCTCGGCATTCTCCCGAGGCGCCCACGGCGCGAAATCCTTATCCGTCGTCGCCTCCCAAGGCCCTGGCTTCACCTCAAAGCACACCGCGCATTCAGATACCGCGACGATGGTGTGCCATAGCGCGGGCGCTAGGTCGATCCCCCACACGTCCCCACGCGACGGAGCCGACAAGTGGTGCACCGAGTCCGGCGTCCCATCGTCATGGAACAACACCACCTTCGCCGCTCCCTCCAGGATCAGGAACGTTTCGCACTTCGGCGGATTCGAATGCCGGTGCGGCGTGATGTACGTATCGCGCCACAGAATATTCAGCAGCCGGTGCGGATTCTCATCGAGCGAGCTATGAAAATTGAAGTTCATCCGCCGTCGCGCCGAGGCAGCGGCCCGTGCGGCGACTTCGTCCACCAGCGTACGGGAAATCAGTTGAACGGGTTGAATCATATCGTGCCGGTTTAGACTGTTAGACCATGGCTTTCTTCCGCCGGTTGCTGGCAGTT
>JAFECN010000007.1 GCA_018242145.1 Pseudomonadota bacterium | reverse complement strand
GCCCTGTTCGCGGAAGGCGATGCGATCTTCCCGCAATTCGCCACTCACAACGCGCACACACTCGCCGCGATCCAGACCTTCGCCAGGGGCCGCACCGATTTCGAGTACCAGCGTCTGCACGGCATGGGCGAGGCGCTCCACGCGCTCTATCGCGAGAAGAAAATGGGCGGCGGCACGCGCATCTATGCGCCTGTCGGCACGCATGAGGATCTGCTGGCCTATCTGGTGCGCCGCCTGCTGGAGAACGGTGCGAACACCTCTTTCGTGAACCGCCTCGCGGATGACGAAGCGCCGATAGACGAGATCGTTGCCGATCCCGTGGAGCAGCTCGCGGCCGTGCATCCGCGGCGCAATCCGAACATCCCGTTACCCGCCGACATTCTGCCGGACCGCAAGAACTCCTCCGGCTTCTTCTGGAGCGATCCCGTGATCAGCGAACCCGTCATCGCCGAAATGAAAGCCAGCCTCGAAGCGCCGCAGCGCGCCGTGCCGGTTGTCGGCGGCGAGGAACGCAAGGGCACCGAACAGCCGGTGCGCGATCCGTCCGACCGGGGCCGGATCGTGGGCCACGTCATCGAAGCCAGCGATGCCGATGCGAAGGATGCGCTCGCGAAGGCCTATGGCGCGCGCATCGCCTGGAACGCCTTGGGCGGCAACAAGCGCGCGGAGATTCTGGAACGCGCCGCCGATCTCTATGAGAAGAACAGCGCGCACCTGATGGCGCTGGCCGTGCGCGAAGCCGGCAAGACCAACCCGAACGCGCTGGGCGAAGTGCGCGAGGCGGTGGACTTCCTGCGCTATTACGCAGGGCAGGCGCGCAAGTTGTTTGAAGGCGCGATCCGCATGCCCGGCCCCACGGGCGAGACGAACGATCTGTCGCTGCACGGCAAAGGCGTGTTCTGCTGCATCAGCCCGTGGAATTTCCCGCTGGCGATCTTCACCGGGCAGGTGGCCGGTGCGCTAGCGGCGGGCTGCCCCGTGCTGGCAAAGCCCGCCGAGCAGACGCCGCTCATTGCCGCCGCCGCCGTGAAGCTGCTGCATCAGGCGGGCGTGCCGGGGGATGTGCTGCATCTTCTTCCGGGCGATGGTCCGCGCATCGGCAATGCGCTGTTCGCCGATCCGCGCCTTGCGGGCGTCGCCTTCACCGGCTCGACCGATGCCGCCAATGCCATCAACCGCGCACTGGCCTCGCGTCAGGGCCCCATCGCCACGCTGATCGCCGAAACGGGCGGCCAGAACGCGATGATCGTGGATTCCACCGCCTTGCCCGAACAGGTCTGCCGCGACGTGCTCGCCTCGGCCTTCGACAGCGCGGGCCAGCGCTGCTCGGCGCTGCGCGTTCTCTATTTGCAGGACGATGTGGCGGACAAGATGCTCGGCCTCATCCTCGGCGCAATGGACGAACTAAAGCTCGGCGATCCCTTCGTGCTGGAAACCGACATCGGTCCGGTGATCGACGAGGAAGCCCGCAGCAATTTGCAAAAGCATGTCGACACGCTGGATGCGAAGCTGCTGAAGAAACTTCCCGTGCCGGCGGAGCTTTCCAGCGGCGTCTTCTTCCCGCCGCATGTGTTCGAGATTTCCGGCATCGGGCAATTGAAGCGCGAAGTGTTCGGCCCCGCGCTGCATGTTGCACGCTGGAAGGCCGACGAACTCGACAAGGTTTGCGACGCGATCAACGCCACCGGCTACGGCCTCACGCTCGGCATCCACAGCCGCATCGATGAAACCGCGGCGTTCATCCGCGACCGCGTGCATGCGGGCAATGTCTATGTGAACCGCAACCAGATCGGCGCGGTGGTTGGTGTGCAACCATTCGGCGGCGAAGGCTTGTCCGGCACCGGACCCAAGGCGGGCGGGCCGAACTATCTCACCCGTTTCAGTCTGGAACGCACTTATACTGTGAATACAACCGCGGCCGGCGGCAACGCATCGCTTCTGGCTGGCGGCGGCTCCGACGGAATCTGATAGAGATTCGTCCCATGACGGGGACGGGCGCGCATATCATCGTATTCGGAAACGAGAAGGGCGGTTCGGGCAAGACCACCGCCGCCATGCACATCGCCGTATCGCTCGCGCGCATGGGCAAGCGCGTCGCCGCCATCGATCTGGACAGCCGCCAGCGTTCGCTCACGCGCCAGCTTGAGAACCGCGCCGCTTTCAAGGAACGCAGCGGCGCGGATATCGCCGTGCCGCAGTCCTATGTCGTCGCGCGCTCCAACCTGAAATCGCTGGATGAAGGCGCAGCCGAAGAAGCGCGCAAATTCGCCGACATCCTCGCCGAAGTCGAAACGCAAAACGATTGCGTCATCATCGACACGCCGGGTTCCGACACCCAACTCTCCCGCATCGGCCATGCCGCCGCCGACACGCTGGTCACGCCCATGAACGACAGCTTCGTGGATCTGGACCTTCTGGCGCGGATCGACCCGCAGTCCCTGGAGATCCAGCAGCCGAGCGTCTATTCCGATTTCGTGTGGGATTGCCGCAAGAAGCGCCTGATGGCGCGCAAGCCCGCGCTGGACTGGATCGTCATGCGCAACCGCATCTCTTCCACCGACACGCGCAACAAGCGCCGCATGTCCGGTGTGCTCGACAAGCTCTCCGAGCGCATCTCGTTCCGCGTCGCGCCGGGCTTCGGCGAGCGCATCATCTTCCGCGAATTGTTCCCGCACGGCCTGACCATGATGGATCTGCCGCAGAAGGCGTTGGGCATTTCGCTGTCGATGTCCCATGTCGCCGCGCGCCAGGAAGTGCGCGAACTGTTGCAGACGCTCAAGCTGCCGGGAATCGGCACCAAAGTCGGCTAACGCTGCGCCGTGGCGAAACAGGTTTGCTTGCGCTCGGTCATGCGCTGGCAGACGGCGCGGGCTTCCGCTTCCACGAAGGGACCGAAGCGGGCGCGATAGAGCGTCTTGCCGTCCACCGACTTGAACGGGATCACGATGCGGTCGGCCTGTCCCAGCACATCCTTGGACCGGCTGGCATAAGCGGCAAGCTGCTGCTTGGCGGAGGGCGCATCGCCGAACGCGCCGATCTGGATCGTCCAGTCGCGCACGCCTTTGGAGGCGAGGGACTTGGCGATGGAGCGCGCGGGCTGTCCGCGCACCGGCGTTCCGGGATCGCCGATATCGCCTTCGCCTTCGTCCTCCCGGGAAGAGGGGCGAATGGCCGGGGGCGCGGGCCTGCGTTGCGGCATCAGCGATGCGACGAGCATCTGCCGTGGCGCGGGTTTGGGGCGCAGGTTCGGCGGCGGCTCTCTCAGCTTGATGGTTCCGGTGGCGCCGGTGACGGGGAACGACTTGGGCATCGGCGGCGCTGGCGGAACGGCCGCCGCCGCGGCGAGGCGATTGCCGACATTCGGCGCGGGCGCGGGCGTCGCGGCGATCAGATTGCCGATGGCATCCTGGGGATCGGGACGGGACTCGGCGGCGTCTTCGTCATCCGGATCGTTGGAGTAGCTGACCCGCGCGCTGGCCAGCCCCGCGGGAACCGGCGGACTGTTCATCGCCACCGCCGTCCACGGGATGTTGCGGTGGGCGAGCAGTCTGGGATTGTCGGCCACGCGGGCATAGGTGCTGTCGAGCAGCCGCATCATCTCCTTGTCGCGCATGTGCGCGGTGCGCCCGCCCATCACGACGCCGATCACCTGCGTGCCGTTGCGCGTCACCGACGAGACGAGGTTGAAGCCGGAGCCCGCCGTGTATCCCGTCTTCATGCCGTCGGCGCCGTCATATTTGCCGAGCAGGTTGTCGTGACCGCGATAATAGCGGCCGTGATAGATGAAACCGGCCGTCGAGAAATAATGGAAATATTGCGGAAAATCGTAGGACAGGCGGCGCGCCAGCAAGGCCAGATCGCTCGCGGTGGAGATCTGCCGGTCGTCCGGAAGGCCCGAAGCGTTGTGGTAGAACGTGTTGTTCATCCCCATCTCGCGGGCCTTCTGCGTCATCATCTCCGCGAAGTGATCCTCGGTGCCGCCGAGATATTCAGCGATGACGACGGCCACGTCGTTCGCGGACACGACCACGATCGCCTTGATCGCATCCTCGACGTCGATGGAGGAGCCGGTGTGCAGGTAAAGCTTCGTGGGATGCTGGCTGGCGGCATGGGCCGACACCGGCATCATGGTTTCCATCGTCGTCTGGCCGCGCTTGAGCGACTCGAAGAGCAGGTAGAGCGTCATCAGCTTGGTGAGCGACGCCGGATGGCGCAGGGCGTTCGCGTTGCGGGAATACAGGACGCGCCCGGACACGCCGTCCATGATCAGGGCGGCATCCTTGCTCGGATCGGTAAGGCTAACATTCGCCCAGTTGGTCGTTCTGGCGTGATGGGCGGGCGCGCGGTGGGAGACCCGGTGCCGGGCGTCGGCCGGGGCGGAGGCGAGCAGGGCGGCAAGGCCGAAGGCAAGCGCAAGGGTTGCTGCGAAAATGCCTCTCCCCGCTGTCGCGCCGTCGGTGGCGCGCTGCCGTCCCCACATGTACCCAAGTCCCAGAAAGTCTGATTTGCGCCCGACTGTTACGAACAAGACCAAAATGTGGCCCCATCTGCAAGGGCCGAAGTGGAAATTCATGTTATATTGCGGGCGTTTACGAATGGTTAAGAAGTGGTTTCCGGGAGCAGAATCGGGAACCGGAAGTTCCGGGCAAAAATTTTTTGTGCAGTGCAGCAAAAGCCCTTGACGATAAGGTTATTGCACTGCATATAAGCCATGTTGCACTGCAGCAGGGCCGGCTGGGCCCGCCACGACGGTGCTCTAGAAACGGAGAACATCACATGGCGAAGTCCAAGACGAATGAGAAGATCCTGAACGGCGCGGAGCACATCGAAGCCGCGGTGAAGAATGGCGCGGAAGCGTTCAAGACGAATTTCGACAAGGCCGTGAAGGGCTACGACAAGTTCCTCGGCCTCGGCAAAGAGAATCTCGAAGCCGTCGTTGCGGCCGCCACGGTGGCGGGCAAGGGCGCCGAGACGCTCCACAACGAGCTTTACGCCTATTCCAAGCAGTCCATCGAAGATTCGGTTGCTGCCACGAAGGCCGTGCTGGCCTCCAAGTCGGCGCACGAAGCGTTCGAAGTGCAGACCGATTTCGCGAAGGCCGCGTTCGACCAGTATGTCAGCCAGGTCGCGAAGCTGAACGAGATCTTCGCCGCCACGGCGAAGGATGCGTTCGGCCCGCTCCAGACCCGCTATCAGGCATGGGTCGAGGCGGTGCAGGAATCGCGCGCTGCCTAAGGCTTAACGGACGATCGTTCCGCGGCTTCCTCCCCCCAATGCGGAACGGCTCCAGAAAGGGCTCGGTGCTTCGGCGCCGGGCCCTTTCGTTTTCCGAAGCGGACTGTGACGGCGGCCGCCGCGGAGTCGGGGCGTAAACCGGCAGCATTTTTTTCCTTCTTCCCGTCCGGCGCGCCGCGCTAGAATTGGCGGGCATGAGCGGCCGTAACGACGAAAACGACGACGATTTGGGCGGCACCGGCCAGAATGGAACCGGCGTCGTCACGAAAACGCGCCCGAAAACCAAGAAGCCGAGCCTCTATAAGGTTCTCATCCTGAACGACGACTACACGCCG
The DNA here is from genome assembly GCA_018242145.1 of Pseudomonadota bacterium. Taxonomy (GTDB): domain Bacteria; phylum Pseudomonadota; class Alphaproteobacteria; order Micropepsales; family Micropepsaceae; genus Rhizomicrobium. Next base: position 5,291 of record JAFECN010000007.1, on the reverse strand, counting down.
ATGGAGTTCGTCGTTCATATTCTGGAGCGGTTCTTCAACAAGAATCGCGAGGAGGCGGTGCAGATCATGCTCCATGTCCACCGGCATGGTGTGGGTATCTGCGGGGTGTTCACCTACGAGGTGGCGGAAACCAAGGTGGCGCAAGTCATTGAATTTTCGCGCCGTCATCAACATCCTTTACAGTGCACGATGGAGAAGGAGTAGAGTCGCGCGATGCCATCACTCTCTCGCAGTCTCGAACAGGCCTTGCACCGCGCCATCAAACTCGCGAGCGACCGGCATCACGAATACGCGACTCTGGAACATCTTCTGCTGGCCCTCACCGAAGAGGGCGACGCGCTGCAGGTGCTGAAGGCCTGCAACGTGGATATCGAGGCGCTGAAGCGCTCGCTGCAGAAATATGTGGACGAGGAACTCATCACGCTGGTGATCGAGGACGGCGAGGATGCCAAACCCACCGCCGGCTTCCAGCGCGTCGTGCAGCGCGCGGTCCTGCATGTTCAGAATTCCGGCCGCGATGAAGTGACCGGTGCCAACGTGCTCGTCGCCCTGTTCACCGAGCGCGAGAGCCACGCGGTCTATTTCCTGCAAGAGCAGAACATGAATCGCCTCGATGCGGTGAGCTTCATCAGCCATGGCATCGCCAAGCGCCCCGGCATGAGCCAGCAGAAGACTGCGCGCGGCGCAGGCTCGGACGACGATGAAGACGGCGCCGAGAAGCAGAACAAGCAGGGCACCGAGGCGCTCGAAGCCTATTGCGTGAACCTGAACGAGAAGGCGAAGTCCGGGCGCATCGATCCGCTCATCGGCCGCGATGCGGAAGTGGATCGCACCATCCAGATCCTCTGCCGCCGCCAGAAGAACAATCCGCTCTATGTCGGCGATCCCGGCGTGGGCAAGACCGCCATCGCCGAAGGCCTCGCGCGCAAGATCGTGAAAGGCGAGGTGCCCGAAGTCCTCAAGAACGCGACGATCTACGCGCTCGACATGGGCTCGCTGATCGCGGGCACGCGCTATCGCGGCGATTTCGAGGAGCGCCTGAAATCGGTGGTGAAGGAACTGGAGTCCATCAAGGGCGCCATCCTGTTCATCGACGAGATCCACACCGTCATCGGCGCGGGCGCCACGTCCGGCGGCGCGATGGATGCGTCCAACCTGCTCAAGCCCGCGCTGGCGCAGGGCACGCTGCGCTGCATCGGCTCGACCACCTACAAGGAATTCCGCCAGTATTTCGAGAAGGACCGCGCGCTCGTCCGCCGCTTCCAGAAGATCGACGTCACCGAGCCCACCGTCGAGGACACGATCAAGATCCTCAAGGGCATCAAGCCGTATTACGAGGAATTCCATAAGCTGCGCTACACCGCCGACGCGATCAAAGCGGCGGTGGAACTCAGCGCCAAATACATCAACGACCGCAAGCTGCCGGACAAGGCGATCGACGTGATCGACGAAGTCGGCGCCTCGCAGATGCTGCTCCCGGAATCCCGCCGCAAGAAAACAATCGGCGTGAAGGAAGTGGAGGATGTCGTCGCCAAGATCGCGCGCATTCCTCCAAAATCCGTGTCGAAGACCGACGCCGAGCAGTTGCGCAATCTGGAAGAAGACCTGAAGCGCGTCGTGTTCGGGCAGGACAAGGCGATCCACGCGCTGTCTTCCGCGATCAAGCTGAGCCGCGCGGGCCTGCGCCAGGCGGACAAGCCCATCGGCTGCTACCTGTTCAGCGGCCCCACCGGCGTCGGCAAGACGGAGGTGGCCAAGCAACTCGCCTCCATCATGGGGGTGGAGCTGATCCGCTTCGACATGAGCGAATATATGGAGCGCCACACCGTCAGCCGCCTGATCGGCGCGCCGCCGGGCTATGTCGGTTTCGATCAGGGCGGTTTGCTCACCGACGGCGTGGACCAGCATCCGCATTGCGTGCTGTTGCTCGACGAGATCGAGAAGGCGCACCCGGACCTGTTCAACATCCTTTTGCAGGTGATGGATCACGGCAAGCTGACCGATCACAACGGCAAGAAGATCGACTTCCGCAATGTCGTGCTCATCATGACCACCAATGCGGGTGCGTCGGACGCCGCGAAAGACTCCATCGGCTTCGGCCGCGGCAAGCGGGAAGGCGAGGACGAGGAAGCGATCAAGAAGCTGTTCACGCCCGAATTCCGCAACCGCCTCGACGCCACCATCGCCTTCGCGCCGCTTTCCCGCGACACCATCGACCATGTGGTCGAGAAATTCGTGCTGGAACTGGAAGCGCAGTTGGTGGACCGCGACGTGACCTTCGACCTGACGCCAGAAGCCACACGCTGGCTGGGCGAGAAGGGCTACGACGATGCCTTCGGCGCGCGGCCCTTGGCGCGCGTGATCCAGGACAACATCAAGAAGCCGCTGGCCGACGAGATATTGTTCGGCAAGCTCAAGAACGGCGGCACGGTGCGCGTCCTGCTCGACCGCGAGAACGACAAACTCGCCTTCGAGTTCATCACCGACTCCGACGCCAGACCCAAAGCGCTTCCCCCGCCGAAGAAGCCGAAGGCGGAAGAGAAGGTTTAGCAAACTTTCCTCCCCCGTTTACGGGGGAGGTGGCGAGCGTAGCGAGCCAGAGGGGGCATGCAATGCTCCCCCTCCGCTTCGCTCGCGAAGTGCTCGCTCAGCACCTCCCCCGTAAACGGGGGAGGAAAGGAAAGCGCGATGCCTCACGTCAACATCACCGGCGGCTGCCTTTGCGGCGCGTTGCGCTATGAGGCGGGCACGCAAACCACCGTCATGGGCTATTGCTGCTGCGACGATTGCCAGAAGGTTTCCGGCTCCGGCTTCATTCCGTTCATCCGCCTTCCGCCCGGCGCGCTGAAGGTGTCCGGCGAATACAGACTCAATCTGAAGCAGCAAGCCGACGGCCGCAACTCCGACCGTTATCACTGCGTGAAATGCGCAAGCCTCGTGTTCGGCGGCGCGCCCGGCAATCCGAACGGCAACACGCTCTATGCCGGCACATTGGACGACACAGCGATCTTCCAGCCCGCCATGGCGATCATGACCAAATTCAAGCCGGATTGGGTTCTTCTGCCGGACGGTCTCAAGATGTTCGAAGGAATGCCGCAATAAAGCCGTCATCCGCGGCCTTCGCATTCCGATGAACGCCAATTCTCTTGATCTTGGCGCGCAAAGCTGCTGTTTCCGGCGGGCAATTGGCTTGAGACTTCGTCTTGAACGAACGCGATCTTCGCATTGATTTCCTGCGCGGCGTGGCGCTTCTGATGATCTCCATCGATCACGCGCCGTGGAACGCGCTGTCGCTGGGAACGCTGCGCGCCTATTCCTTCGGCGACGCGGCGGAACTGTTCTTCTTCATGTCCGGCTATGTCGCGGCGCTGGTCTATGGCCGCACGCTCGCGCGCAAGGGCTTGGTGCCCGCGATGGCGCGCATCTATCGCCGCGCGCGCGATCTCTATCTGGCGCAGATCGCGCTGCTCGCGGGCGTGGCGCTGTTTCTCTACAGCTATTCGGTGTTGTGGGAAGACGATTCCGTGATCGGCAATTTCCGCCTCGGCCCGATCGTCGCCCATCCGATGAAAATGATGACGCAGGCGCTCATCCTGCATTATCAGCCCACCTATATGGACATCCTGCCGGGCTATGTCGCGCTCTTCCTTGTCCTGCCGTTCATGCTCTGGCTTTTGCAGCGCAATGTCTGGATCGCGCTGGGCGCGTCCTTCGCCGTCTATCTCGGCGTACAGAGCGAAGGCTGGGCGCTGCACACGCTGCCCGATGGCCACGCCTGGCTGTTCAACCCCTTCGCCTGGCAGTTCCTCTTCATGCTTGGCGCGGCGTTCGGCGCGCGCAAGCTGGATGCGCTGCTTCCGGCCTTGCGGACGCGCGCCGCGCTCGCGGTGTCGCTGGTCTTCGCATTGCCCGTCGCCGTGATGATGGGCAGCGCGGCATGGCATGATTTCCTTCCGGCCGTGCCGTCCCTGCGCATCCTCGATGTGGCAACCCAGAAAGAAATGCTGCCGCCGTTCCGCATCCTCAGTTTCCTGGCGCTGGCGCATCTGGGCTGGCGCGCGCTGCCGTCCGGCGAAGCGATTGCGCGCAGTGGGCTGGGAAGCCTCGTCATCAAATGCGGGCAGCAATCGCTGTCCGTCTTCTCGGCGGGCGTGGTGTTGTCGGTGCTGGCGTCGGTGATCTATGGCGACTGGCAATCGCAGTTCGCCGTCTGTGCCGCCACAGCCATCGGCATCGCGCTCCTGGCCGCGCTTGCGTGGTGCCTGGATTGGGTCCAGAAAAACGGCCTGACCGCCAACCGCATGCAATCGGCCGCCGCGACATGACCGAGCACAAAGCCTCCATCGACGCCGCCCTGAAGCTTCTCGACGCATTCATGACCGCCTTCAACGCGCGCGATGTCGAAGCCTTCGAGGCCACGTTCAACTTCCCCTCCATCCGTCTGGCTTCGGGAAAGCTCGTCACGCTCAACAAGGGCGACATGACGAAGGAACGCTTCAGCCAGGGCGCGCTCGCCGAATGGGACCGCTCCGCCTGGGAGCGCCGCGAGATCGTTCATGCGGGCGAAGACAAGGTGCATGTGGACACGCGCTTCACCCGCTACCGCAAGGATGGCTCGGTGATCGGCGGTTTCGATTCCATCTATGTGATCACGCGGGAAAACGGCCATTGGGGCGTGAAAATCCGCTCCAGCTTCGCGCCTTAACCCACAAAATCCCTGCGGCCATGCCGCGCTTTCCGCTTCGCTAGACTGCCTTCTCGGGAACGCCGCCGCCCGCGCGGCATCCAATGTGCGTGAGAGGGACACATGGCGCTGGCCGCACCCGATTATGAACGCCTGAACGACGCGGAGCTTGCCGCGCGCTTCGCGGCGAAAGACCCGATTGCGGTCCGCCTCATCACCACGCGCAACAACCAGCGCCTCTACCGCACAGCGTGGAGCATCGTGAAGAACCGCGCCGAGGCGGAAGAGGTGGTGCAGGAAACCTATCTGCGCGCGCTGGGCGCGATCGCGAAGTTCGAGGGCCGTTCGTCGCTCTCCACCTGGCTGACGCGCATCGCCATCAACGAGGCGCTCACCCGCAGGCGCTCCGCCCAGCGCCGCGCCAATGCGCTGAACGAGAAATCGGTTCTGGTCATGGATGAGTATCGCGAAAAGCTTCTCGGCTCGCCCGAGCGCCGCCTGTCGCCGGAAGCCGAACTGGCGCGCAAGCAGCTCAGGAGCCTTCTCGAAACCGCCGTCGCCGACCTGCCGGACAATTTCCGCACCGTGTTCGTGTTGCGCGAGATCG
>JAFECN010000079.1 GCA_018242145.1 Pseudomonadota bacterium | reverse complement strand
GCGCATGTCGGCGCTCGGGCCGGGCGGTCTGACCCGCGAGCGCGCCGGTTTCGAGGTGCGCGACGTGCACCCGACGCATTACGGCCGCATCTGCCCGATCGAAACGCCGGAAGGCCCGAACATCGGTCTGATCAACTCGCTGGCGACCTATGCCCGCGTGAACAAATACGGCTTCATCGAAAGCCCGTATCGCAAGGTCGTGAACAAGCACGTCACCAACGAGGTCGTCTATCTGTCGGCGATGGAAGAGGCGAAATACACCATCGCCCAGGCCAACGCCCAGATCGACTCCCGCGGCCGTCTGACCGACGAGCTGGTGTCGTGCCGCAAGCACGGCGACTTCCTGATGACGACGCCGGAGCAGGTCGAGTTCATCGACGTGTCGCCGAAGCAGCTTGTGTCGGTGGCCGCGGCGCTGGTGCCGTTCCTGGAGAACGACGACGCCAACCGCGCGCTCATGGGCTCGAACATGCAGCGTCAGGCCGTTCCGCTGCTTCAGCCGGAAGCGCCGCTTGTCGGCACCGGCCTTGAGGATGTGGTGGCGCGCGACAGCGGCTCCGCCATCGCGGCGCGCCGTCCGGGCGTGGTCGATCAGATCGACGCGACCCGTATCGTCATCCGCGCGACGGAAGAAACCGATCCCACCAAGCCGGGCATCGACATCTATCACCTGAAGAAGTTCCAGCGTTCCAACCAGTCGACCTGCATCAACCAGCGCCCGCTGGTGAAAGTGGGCGACAAGGTGGCCAAGGGCGACATCATCGCCGACGGCCCTTCCACGCAGCTTGGCGAGCTGGCGCTCGGCAAGAACGCGCTCGTCGCGTTCATGCCGTGGAACGGCTACAACTTCGAGGACTCCATCCTCATCTCCGAGCGCATCGTGCGCGACGATGTCTTCACCTCGATCCACATCGAGGAATTCGAGACGCAGGCGCGCGACACCAAGCTCGGGCCTGAGGAAATCACACGCGACATTCCGAACGTGGGTGAAGAGTCGCTCAAGAACCTGGACGAAGCCGGCATCACCTATATCGGTGCCGAAGTGCAGGCGGGCGACATCCTCGTCGGCAAGGTGACGCCGAAGGGCGAAACCCCGATGACGCCGGAAGAGAAGCTGTTGCGCGCGATCTTCGGCGAAAAGGCCGCCGACGTGCGTGACACCTCGCTGCGCGTTCCGCCGGGCGTTACCGGCACGGTGGTGGAAGTGCGCGTGTTCAACCGTCACGGTGTCGAGAAGGATCAGCGCGCCATGGCGATCGAGCGCGCCGAGGAAGAGCGTCTTGCCGAGGACCGTGACGACGAATTGGCGATCCTCGAACGCAACATCTTCGCCCGCCTTGAGGAGATCCTTCTCCACAAGACGGCGGCGCACGGCCCGAAGAACATGGCGGCCGACACGAAGATTACCCATCAGGTGCTGGAGACCATCGCCAAGCATCAGTGGTGGCAGATCGGCCTGCGCAACGAAAAGGCGCAAGGCGAGATCGAAGCCCTGAAGAAGCAGTACGACGACTCCAAGGCGCTTCTCGACAAGCGCTTCGCCGACAAGGTGGAGAAGCTGCGCCGCGGCGACGAACTCGCCCCGGGCGTGATGAAGATGGTCAAGGTGTTCGTGGCGGTGAAGCGCAAGCTGCAGCCGGGCGACAAGATGGCCGGCCGTCACGGCAACAAGGGCGTGATCAGCCGCATCCTGCCGATCGAAGACATGCCGCATCTGGAAGACGGCACGGCGGTGGACGTCGTGCTCAATCCCTTGGGCGTGCCCTCGCGCATGAACGTCGGCCAGATTCTCGAAACCCATCTGGGTTGGGCGTCTGCCGGCCTCGGCAAGCAGATCGGCGATGTGGTCGACAAGGTGCGCCGCGACGGCAAGCATGAGCCGCTGCGCCGCCACCTCAAGCATGTCTATGGCGATGACGAACGCCTGAAGGAGCTGGACGATCAGGGCCTCATGGAACTGGGCGACAATCTGCGCGCCGGCGTTCCGATGGCGACGCCGGTGTTCGACGGCGCCAAGGAAAACGACATCGTCGATATGCTGGCACAGGCGGGGCTCACCTCGTCCGGTCAGGTCACGCTGTATGACGGCCGCACGGGCGAGGCGTTCAAGCGCCAGGTCACCGTCGGTTACATCTACATGCTGAAGCTGCATCACTTGGTGGACGACAAGATCCACGCCCGTTCGATCGGTCCGTACTCGCTCGTTACCCAGCAGCCGTTGGGCGGCAAGGCGCAGTTCGGCGGCCAGCGTTTCGGCGAAATGGAAGTCTGGGCGCTCGAAGCTTACGGCGCGGCCTACACGCTGCAGGAAATCCTGACCGTGAAGTCCGACGACGTGGCCGGCCGCACGAAGGTCTACGAAGCGATCGTTCGCGGCGAAGACACCTTCGAAGCCGGTATCCCGGAAAGCTTCAACGTGCTCGTGAAGGAAATGCGTTCGCTGGCTCTGAATGTCGAGCTGGTGAACGGTCCGACGACGTAAAAACCTGTCATGGCCGGGCAGCGAGCGTAAGCTAAGCGCGACCCGGCCACCCAGGTTGTTGAGAGATTGGAAATGGGTGGCCCGCACGCGCTGACGCTGGCGGGCCATGACAAAGTCAAAAGGAAAGGCTCGTTATGAATCAAGAGCTGATGAACGTCTTCAAGACGCAGAACGAACAGCCCCAGTTCGATCGCATCAAGATATCGCTGGCGTCGCCGGATCAGATCCTGCGCTGGAGCCACGGCGAGATTAAAAAGCCGGAGACGATCAACTACCGCACCTTCAAGCCGGAGCGCGACGGGTTGTTCTGCGCGCGCATCTTCGGCCCGGTGAAGGACTACGAATGCTTGTGCGGCAAGTACAAGCGCATGAAGTACAAAGGCATCGTGTGCGAGAAATGCGGTGTCGAGGTGACGGTGCAGAAGGTTCGCCGCGAGCGCATGGGCCATATCGAGCTGGCCTCGCCGGTGGCGCATATCTGGTTCCTGAAATCGCTGCCGTCGCGCATCGGGTTGATGCTCGACATGACGCTGAAGGATCTGGAGCGCGTTCTCTACTTCGAACAGTATGTCGTCATCGAGCCGGGCCTGACCCCGCTCAAGGACCGTCAACTGCTCACCGAAGACGAGTTCTACAAGGCGCAGGACGAATACGGCGAAGACAGCTTCACCGCCAAGATCGGCGCGGAAGCCATTCGCGACCTGCTCGGCGCCATCGACCTCGATCGCCTGAAGGAACAGCTCCGCAAGGAAATCGCGGAGTCCAATGGCGGCGAGAAGCCGAAGAAGCTCGTGAAGCGCCTGAAGGTCGTGGAAGCCTTCATCGATTCCGGCAACCGCCCGGAATGGATGATCCTGACCGTCGTTCCGGTGATCCCGCCGGAGCTGCGCCCGCTCGTTCCGCTGGACGGCGGCCGCTTCGCGACGTCGGACCTGAACGACCTCTATCGCCGCGTCATCAACCGCAACAACCGCCTCAAGCGCCTCATCGAGTTGAAGGCGCCGGACATCATCGTGCGCAACGAAAAGCGCATGCTGCAGGAGTCGGTTGATGCGCTGTTCGACAACGGCCGCCGCGGCCGCGTCATCACGGGCGCCAACAAGCGCCCACTGAAGTCGCTCGCCGACATGCTGAAAGGCAAGCAGGGCCGCTTCCGTCAGAACCTGCTCGGCAAGCGCGTGGACTATTCCGGCCGTTCGGTGATCGTGGTCGGTCCGGAACTGAAGCTGCACCAGTGCGGCCTGCCGAAGAAGATGGCGCTCGAACTGTTCAAGCCGTTCATCTATTCGCGCCTCGAAGCCAAGGGGTTCTCGCAAACCGTCAAGCAGTCCAAGAAGCTGGTCGAGAAAGAGCGTCCCGAAGTCTGGGACATTCTCGAAGAGGTGATCCGCGAGCATCCGGTTCTTCTGAACCGCGCGCCGACGCTTCACCGCCTCGGCATCCAGGCGTTCGAGCCCGTGCTGATCGAAGGCAAGGCGATCCAGCTTCATCCGCTGGTCTGCACCGCCTTCAACGCGGACTTCGACGGCGACCAGATGGCCGTGCACGTTCCGCTGAGCCTTGAGGCCCAGTTGGAAGCGCGCGTGCTGATGATGTCGACCAACAACATCCTCAGCCCCGCCAACGGCAAGCCGATCATCGTGCCGACGCAGGACATCGTGCTGGGTCTTTATTACCTCTCGCAGGAACGCCCCGGCGAACCCGGCGAGTACAAGGAAGACCCCAAGACGAAGGCGCCGCTGCAGGGCTTCTATGGCGACATGGCCTCGATCGAGCACGCGCTGTTCTCCGGCGCCGTCACGCTGCACGCCCGCATCAAGGCGCGCTACAAGACGGTCGACTCCGAGGGCAAGCCGATCACCCGGCGGGTGGAATCCACGCCGGGCCGCATGATGATCGCGGAAATCCTGCCGCGCCATCCGAACATCCCGTTCGAGCTGGTGAACCGCCTGCTGCGCAAGCAGGAGATCTCGCAGCTGATCGACGAGGTCTATCGTCACTGCGGCCAGAAGGAGACCGTGCTCTTCGCCGACGCGCTGATGAGCCTCGGTTTCAAGGAAGCCTGCAAGGCGGGTATCTCGTTCGGCAAGGACGACATGGTCGTGCCCGACACGAAGGAGAAACTGATCGACGACACGCGCCACAAGGTGCGCGAGTTCGAGCAGCAATATCTGGACGGTCTGACAACCGACAAGGAGAAGTACAACCTCGTCGTCGATGCCTGGTCGAAATGCACCGATCAGGTCGCGGCCGAAATGATGAAGGAAATCTCCGAGCCGAAGATCGACCCGGATACGGGCCGCGTCACGGAGATGAACTCCATTTACATGATGAGCCATTCCGGCGCGCGCGGCAGCCCGGCGCAGATGAAGCAGCTTGCCGGCATGCGCGGCCTGATGGCGCGTCCGGACGGCTCGATCATCGAAACGCCGATCCTGTCGAACTTCAAGGAAGGCCTCACCGTGCTGGAGTACTTCAACTCCACCCACGGCGCGCGCAAGGGCCTGGCGGATACCGCGCTCAAGACGGCGAATTCGGGTTACCTGACCCGTCGCCTCGTGGACGTGGCGAACGACTGCATCATCACCACCGAAGATTGCGGCACCAAGAAAGGCGTCACCGTCCAGGCCGAAATCGACGGCGGCACGGTGGTGGCGTCGCTCTCCGAGCGCATCCTGGGCCGCACGACGGCGGAAGACGTGAAGCATCCGGACACGGGTGACGTCATCCTCAAGCGCGGCAAGGAAGTGACCGAGGAGATCGCCGAGAAGATCGAGCAGGCGCATGTCCAGAAAGTGCGCGTGCGCTCGGTGCTGACCTGCGAGCTGACCGACGGTGTTTGCGGCAAGTGCTATGGGCGCGATCTGGCCCGCGGCACGCCGGTGAACATCGGCGAGGCTGTCGGCGTGATCGCCGCGCAGTCCATCGGCGAGCCGGGCACCCAGCTCACCATGCGTACCTTCCACATCGGCGGCGCTGCCCAGGTTGCCGGTTCGTCGAAGATCGAGGCGTCCTACGACGGCAAGATCAAGCTGACCAACCGCAATGTGGTGAAGAACTCCGATGGCGAGTTGATCGCGATGGGCCGCAACATGCAGGCGGTGATCGTGGACCCGAAGGGCCAGGAACGCGCCAGCTATCGCATCGTGTACGGCGCCCGCCTGAAGGTGGACGACGGCGCGTCCGTGAAGCGCGGCGATCGTCTGGCCGAATGGAACCCGAACGCCGTTCCGGTGCTCACCGAAGTGGCCGGCGTGGTGAAGTTCGAAGACCTGATCTCGGGCATCTCGCTCAAGGACGTGGCCGACGAAAAGACCGGCGTGACCAACTATGTCGTGATGGACAGCCGCGGCACGGGCAACACCAAGGCGCCCGAACTGCGTCCGGCGATCACGATCGTGGACAAGAAGGGCAAGCCCGTTGCTTCGCCCAGCGGCGGCGATGCGCGCTATGCGCTCTCGATCGACGCGATCCTGTCGGTCGAGGACGGCGCGGAGGTGAAGGCCGGTGACGTTCTGGCCCGTCTTCCCACGGAAGGCGCCAAGACACGCGACATCACGGGCGGCCTGCCGCGCGTGGCGGAACTGTTCGAAGCGCGCAAACCGAAGGAAGCGGCGGTTCTGGCGGAAATCGATGGCTTCATCGAGTTCGGCAAGGACTACAAGAACAAGCGCCGCGTCATCATCAAGCCGAAGAACGAAAAGGCCGATCCGGTCGAGTTCCTGATCCCCAAGGGTAAGCACATCAGCGTGCGCGAGGGCGATTATGTCGAGAAGGGTGACTATATCGTCGAAGGCAATCCTTCGCCGCACGACATCCTTCGCATCAAGGGCATGGAAGAACTGGCGACCTATCTCGTCAAGGAAATCCAGGACGTCTATCGTCTGCAAGGCGTGAAGATCAACGACAAGCACATCGAAGTGATCTGCCGCCAGATGATGCAGAAGTACGAGATCATCGACGGCGGCGGCACCACGCTGCTCGCCGGCGAGCAGGTCGACCAGATCGAGCTGAACGAGGCGAACAAGAAGGCCGAAGCCGAGGGGCTGAAGCCCGCCGAAGGCCGCGCGGTTCTGCTGGGTATCACCAAGGCGTCGTTGCAGACGCGCTCGGTGTTCTCGGCGGCCTCGTTCCAGGAGACGACCCGTGTGCTCACCGATGCCGCCGTCAACGGCAAGGTGGATACGCTGGAAGGCCTCAAGGAAAACGTCATCGTCGGACGTCTCATCCCGGCCGGCACCGGCGGCGCGATTGCCCGCCTGCGCCACGTCGCGACCGAGCGTGACAAGGCCCTTCAGGAAGAGCAGGCGGCGAACGCCCCGGCTCAGATCGAAGGCCCGGTGGCCGCGGAATAACCTCCGCTCCCGGCTCGCGCTGCGCGGGCCGGGATGACAGGTTCAAAGGAAAGGGCCGGTGGAAACACCGGCCCTTTTGTTTTGAACGCAAGAATTGGGTGGCAAAGCCGCGCCGGCATCGCCATCTTTCTTCCATGACCGATGCCGCCCATCGCTGGGGTGCGTTCCACACCCGGTTTGGAACCTTCGCCGCCTCTGTGGACGAGCAGGGCAGGCTGGTGCGCTTCCACTTTCATGCCGACAAGCACCGCCCGCGCGGTATGCAGGACGATGCGGCGGTGGCGCATGTCCGCAAACAGGTCGAAGAATATTGCGACGGCAAGCGCCGCGCCTTCGATCTCGACATCCATATCGAGGAAGGTTCCGCGTTCGAACGTGGCGTGTGGGATGCGATGACGCGCATTCCCTATGGCGAGACGGTCTCCTATGGCGTCATCGCGAAGGAATTGGGCGGCGGGCCGGAAACGGCGCGCGCGGTCGGCGCCGGCTGCAACGGCAATCCCATTCCGCTGATCATTCCCTGCCATCGCGTCGTGGGCGCGGACGGCGCGCTGGTCGGTTTCGGCGGCGGCTTGCCGCTGAAGCGCGCCCTGCTGGATTTCGAATCCGTGGTCGTCGGCCGCCCGCGCGACCTTTTTGCGAGCGCCTGACCATGCGTCTTCGCCAGATCGCTCTTGTGGCCCATGATCTTGAACCTGTCGTTCGCGATCTCAACGCCGTGTTCGGCTTGCGCGTGGCGTTCCGCGATGCGGCGGTGGGCGTTTTCGGGCTGGTCAATGCCGTGATGCCGGTGGGCGGCGAATTCCTGGAAGTGGTGCAGCCGGTGAAGGCCGATGCTTCCGCGGCGCGCTATCTCAAACGACGCGGCGGCGATGCGGGCTATATGCTCATCTTCCAGTCGTCCGACGCGCTGGCGCATCGCAAACGGCTCACGGGGCAGGGCATCCGCAGCATCGCGCAGCACGATACGCCCGATTACACCTTCACCCATTTCCATCCCGGCGATTTTGGCGGCGTGCTCACCTCCATCGACATGGTGGACGATGGTGGATCGTGGCGCGAGCCCGCGGGCAAATGGCCACCGGCGGGCAAAAGCTGGAAAGATGCGCGCGCGCCGGATGACGTGCTCGGCATCACGGGCGCGACGGTGCAGGCGCGCGAACCGGAAAAGACGGCACAGCACTGGGCCGATTTGCTGGAAGTGGAACGACGCGGCGATACGGTCGCTTTGGACATGGGCGTCCTTCGCTTTGTGCATCCGATAGATGCGGACGGTACCGGCGTGGTCGGTATCGACATCGCCGTACGCAATCCGGCCGCGGTTCTGGACCGCGCAAAGACGAATGGTATCCCCGTGAAAAACGATGCCGTCTGGGTTTGCGGAACCGCGCTCCGGCCAGTGTTCCCGCCAGCGTGAATATGGAACGCGCAAATCAGGAGGCGGCCTGGGGCAGCCTCCGCTAACGTGATCGCATGCTACCGAAACCCTACACATGGGACCGCGACGCGGCCCGCGCCGGAAAATACAACGGCAAATTCATCATCGGCGTGCTGACGACCGGGATCTATTGTTTGCCGTCCTGCCCCGCGCGCCAGCCCAAGCCGGAGAATGTGCGCATCTTCGCGACCGAAGAGGATGCGAAAGCCGCGGGCCTGCGCGCCTGCAAGCGCTGCCGCCCCGATCTCTTCTACAAGGGCGAAGACGAGAACATCGCATTGTTCGAGGGGCTGCAGAGCCGCGTCCGCGCCGCGCCGCAGGATTTTTCCGACGCCGCGGCGCTCGCGAAAGCCTGCGGCGTCAGCCAGACCAAATTGGGCGAGCTTTTCCGCGAACACGCACATCTGGCTCCCGCGACATGGCTGCGCCGCGAGCGCGTGAAAGCGGCGACGGCGCGGCTGCTTGGCACGAATGAGAAGGTCGTGGACATCGGCTATGCGGCCGGCTTCGAAAGCGAGTCCGTCTTCCACCGCCAATTCCTTGCGCACACCCGCATGACGCCGGGTGCCTATCGGGCGCTGAACGGCGCGTCGGTGTTCCTGCTTCAGTTGCCGTCTGGCTATCGCGCGCAGGAGGTTCTCGCCTATCACGCGCGCGATCCCGAAGGGCTGTGCGAGAAGAGCGAAGGCAGCCGCATCTGGAAGGCGTTGCACACGCCGGATGGCCCTGTTGTTCTGGAAATTGCCTTTGAGCATGACGGCGCCTGGTGCCGTGTGCATGGCGCGAAGAAGCTGGGCCGCGAGAGCATGGCATTCCTGCATGGCGTTGCGCTCAAGATGCTGGGTTTGAACAACGAAGTCTCTCTGTTCGAGACACGCATGGCGCGCACGCCGCGCGCCGCCGCGATGGTCACGCGGCAGCACGGGCTTCGCCTGCCGTGCATTCCCACCAATGTGGATGGCCTGTGCTGGGCCATCATAGGCCAGCAGATCAATGTGAAGTTTGCCGTGTCTCTGCGCCGTGAACTGATTGCGCTGGCGGGCGAGAAGGTTGGCGATATGGTCGCCCATCCCTCGGCGGCGCGTGTCGCGAATATCGATGTCTCGACACTCACCAAGCGCAAATATTCGCGCGCGAAAGCGGACTATCTCGTCGGTGCGGCGCAGGCGGTCGTGAACGGTGAACTGGATGTGGAGAACCTGCCTGATGGTTCCGCCGTTGCCGCCGAGAAGAAGCTCACGGCGCTGCGCGGCATCGGCACATGGACGGCCCGTTATGTGATGCTGCGTGGCGGCTTCGCGGACGCCGCGCCCGTGGGCGACAGCGCGTTGGCGACGGCGCTGCAGAAGCTGCATGGCCGCGAGGAACGCCCGAACCATGACGAAGTCCACACGATGATGCTCGACTTTGCACCATATCGCTCGCTGGCCACCATGCATCTGTGGACCAGCCTGAAAGCTGCCGCATGAAGCCGGAAAAGCGGTATTGGGCGCCGATCCAATCGAAATTCG
>JAFECN010000078.1 GCA_018242145.1 Pseudomonadota bacterium | reverse complement strand
AGCAGCGGGGCCGCGCTGGTCCTATCCGCTGAAATTCCATCTGGCGCGCAGCTTCGTCAAACCGCGCTTCGCTTTGTGCGGCGACAGCGCCCACGGCATCCACCCCATCGCCGGGCAAGGTTTGAATCTCGGCCTGAAAGATGCCGCGGCCCTCGCCGAAACCCTGCTCGATACGGCGCGCCTCGGCCTCGATATCGGCACGCTCGATGTGCTCAGGCGTTACGAACGCTGGCGGCGTTTCGATTCGGTGACGATGGGCTTTACGATGGATGCGTTCAATCGCCTGTTCTCGAACGACATCGCGCCGCTGCGCATCGCGCGCGATCTGGGATTGGGCATCGTGGATCAGATCGCGCCGCTGCGCCGCCTCTTCATGCGCACGGCGGGCGGCGACATCGGCAAGCTCCCGCGCCTCCTGAAAGGCGAAGCGGCTTAGTTGAGCCGTTCGTCGCTCTTGCGGGCGCGCAAGGCAGAGGGCAGCTCGCGATAGAAGCCGCGCGCAATGTCGCCGATCTTCTGGGCGCGCGCTTTCTCCGCCTCCCAGCGTGTGGCGAAGCGCTCGCCTTCGAAAACGTAGCGCGTCACCGACGTCGCCGTGCGCGGATCAAGTTCGCTGATCTCGGAGATCTCCTCGACCTGTTCTTCGGCGGTGCCCAGCGTGTGGCGGAAATGGGCGAGCTGGTCGCCCCGGTCGATCTGCTCTTGCCGGATGCGCGCGATGTTCGCGGCATCGAACCGCCGCAGCGCCCCCAGGATGCGCGGCCACAGCCGCACCACGAGAATGGCGGCCAGCAAGGCGGCGGCGACGGTGAACAGATGGCTCATGGCCCGATTATATAGGGGCTATTTGGCGCCGTGCACGCCATGCCCGCGGCGCAGATAGTCCTCGCTGCGCATCTCCACCAGCCGCGAGGCCGTCCGCCGGAACGCCTCCGCGCCGTCCCCGCCGGGGTAGATCTGGTCGGGCGACGCGGCCGCCGAACAGATCAGCTTCACCCCCTCGTCATAGAGGGTGTCGATCAGCAGGGTGAATCGCCGCGCCTCGTTCCGCATCGTCTCGTTCATCTGCGGGATGCGGTCGATAAGGACGGTGTGGAAGTGCCGGGCGATCTCCAGATAGTCCGCCGCCGCCAGCGCCCGGACGCAGAGATCGTCGAAGCCGAAGCGGGCCATATGCTTGGCCGCCTGCGGCACGATCAGCTTCCGCCCGAAGACAGTGAGAGTCCTGGGTTCGCCGCGCGGCTGATCGGTGAGCCTCAGCCATGCCGCATCCATCTTGGCATCGGCGTCCCGGCCCAGCGGCGTGATGTAGATGTCCAGCCCGCTCATCCGCTGCAGGCGGTAATCATGCGTGCCGTTGAGTTCGATCACATCGAGCTTTTCATCAATAAGCGCGATAAAGGGCAGGAAGAGCTGGCGGTTGAGCCCGCCTTCGTAGAGCCGGTCCGGCTCGGTGTTGGACGTGGCCACGATCACCACGCCGCGGTCGAAAAGCTGCTGGAACAGCCGCCCCAGGATCATCGCGTCGGCGACATCGGTGACCTGGAATTCGTCGAAGCAGAACAGCGTCGCCCTGTCGGCGATGGATTGCGCCACCGGCGGAATGGGATCGTCGCTCTCGCCGCGCTGCCGCTCCTCATGGATGCGCGCGTGAACGTCCGTCATGAAGGCGTTGAAATGCGACCGCAGCTTCTTCTCGACGGGCGCGAATTCGAAGAACAAGTCCATGAGCATGGACTTGCCGCGCCCGACATCGCCCCAGAGATAAAGCCCGCGCGGCGCGGGTCTGGATGCAAAGAAGAAACCGCGCCGCCCCGGCCTGTACCCGGCGAGAGCCTCCGCCAGATGCTGAAGCCGGCCGAGCGCCGCTTCCTGCGCCGCATCCGGCTTGATCTCGCCGGACGCGACGGCCTCGCGATATCGCTCGATCAGCTTGGGCATCACAGCTTTCGCGGCAGGATCGCCCAATAGTCGAAATCGAGGATGACGTTTTCCGGATAGCTTCCGCTGTCATCCTTGTCCGGAAAGGCTTGGCACGGAAGATTCTTCGTCGCGACAAGGCGCAGGCGCAGCGCCCCGCAATCCTTGCGTCCTTTAAGTTCCGCCTTGTCGAGCACTTCGCTCCACGCAAACACGGTGTCGCCCGCAAAGAGCGGATTGACATGCCGCCCGCCATTGATGGCCGCGATGGACACGGCGTTGGCAAGCCCGTTGAACGACAGCGCCCGCGCCAGGCTGATGACATGCCCGCCATAGATCAGGCGGCGGCCGAAGCGGCCCTGGCCTTCGCTGAACTGGTTGAAATGCACCTTGGCCGTGTTCTGATAGAGCCGCGTCGCCAGCATGTGATCGGATTCTTCGACCGTCATGCCATCGACATGGTCGATCTTCTCGCCCTTGGCGTAATCGTCCCAGTAATGGCTGCTGCCCGACGCCGCGATATCGAAGCGCGCGAAATCGGCCAGAGGCGCAACCAGACTCTCCGCCGGAACGGACGCAGCAGTCTTCGGCACCTGCGAGTCCGCAACCGCGGCATTCTGGTCGCGCTTGCGCACCATCACCCAGCGCACATAAGTCAGAACCTTGTCGCCATGCTCGTCGAAGCCGTCGGTACGCACATAGACGACGCCGGTTTGCTTGTTGGAGTTCTCCTTGAGGCCGATCACCTCGGAGACGGCGGAGAGCGTCGTTCCCGGAAAGACGGGTTTCAGGAAACGCCCTTCCGCATAGCCGAGATTGGCCACGGCGTTGAGCGAGATGTCCGGAACGGTTTTGCCGAACACGGTATGAAACACCAGCAGATCGTCGATCGGCGCGCCGGGCAGCCCCAGCATTCCGGCAAAGCTGTCCGCCGATTGCAGGGCAAACCGCGTTCCATAAAGTGCGGTGTAGAGTGAGACGTCGCCCTCGGTCAGCGTGCGCGGCGTGGCGTGGATGAGTTTCTGGCCGAGGCGGAAATCCTCGAAGAAGTTGCCGGGATTTGTCTTGTTGCTCATAGGTCCCGCTGCGCCGCGATCGCATCGGCCATCGCCACCGTCTGCCGCGCGATCTCCGCATGCAGCAGCTCAACCATGCGGCCATCGAGCGAGATCGCGCCTTTGCCTTTGTTCTCGGGCAGATCGAAGGCGGCGATAATGCGCTGCGCGGCCTCCACCTCCGCCGGGGACGGCGCGAACACCTCATTGCAGGGTTCGATCTGCGACGGATGGATCAGCGTCTTGCCGTCGAAGCCGTAAGCGCGCGCCTGTTTGCAGGAGTCGAGAAATCCGGCCGTGTTCTGGATATCGTTATAGACGCCATCGACCACCACCAGCCCGTAGGCGCGCGCCGCGGCGACGGAAATTCCGAGCGCCGCGGAAAGGTTGGCGCGGTCCGGCGTGTGCTGGCCGCGGAATTCCTTGATGAGATCGTTGGTGCCCATCACGAAGCAGCGCAGCCGTCCGCCGGCGCTCGCGATCTGGCCCGCGTTCAGGATCGCCAGCGGCGTTTCCATCATCGCCCAGATGGCGATCTTGCGACCCGTGTCGTGGCCGGAGAACCGCTCCTCGATGGCCTGAAGGTCGGCCGCAGAAGAAACCTTCGGCACCAGAATCGCATCCGGCATCGCGGCGATGGCGGCGGAAAGGTCCTCCTCGCCCCATTGTGTCCAGAGGCCGTTCACCCGGATGACGAGTTCGCGCTTGCCGAAGCCCCCGGCCTTCACCGCTTCGCACACCTGCTTGCGGGCGAGATCCTTGGATTCGGGCGCGACGGCATCCTCCAGGTCGAGAATCAGGGCATCGGCGGCCAATGTCTTGGCTTTTTCGATGGCGCGGGCGTTCGAGCCCGGCATGTAGAGCACCGACCGGCGCGGGCGGATGGCAGTCATGAATGTCCCCGGAAAATCTGCCAGACACCTAGCAATTGAACGCTATTTGCGGAAGCCCTTGGCGTATGCCGCCACGTCGGGCTGGGCGAGAAAACGCGCGCTCCAGCGCTGCATCACCTTCGCCATGCGCTCGGGTGCGACACCAAGCTGCGCCTGCGCCACGCCGCCATTGACGCTCTCATGATACGCGGCGATCAGCCCGTCTTTCAGCACGAAGCGGCTGATGCCGTCGATCACCACCTTGCGGCCTTTGAATTCCGCAATGGTCGAAACGAAACGCGAGAGCGAGCGGGCATATCCCATGTCGCCGTTCACGACCGGATCGAAAAACGTCCAGTCGTAATCCTCCGCATCGCGATGGAAGAGGTTCTCCAGCATGTCCGCGATGGACGGGCGGCCGCGATGCGGGCCGTAGATGTAATCGAAATAAGTGCCGTCTTCGGTGAAGCAGGCGGCGAGCGCCTTGCCGTCGCCGGCCGTGGCCGCGGCGCCGAAGTGCGCGACCAGCGCCGCGAAGTCCGCCTGCGTCACGCCGCTTTCTTCAGAAGCTTGCGGTTCATCAGCACTTCGGCGATCTGCACCGCGTTCGTCGCGGCGCCCTTGCGCAGATTGTCGGAGACGACCCACAAGTCCAGGCCGTTTTCGACCGTCGGATCCTTGCGGATGCGCGAGACATAGACGGCGTCTTCGCCGGCGGCTTCGACGGGCGTGACATAGCCGCCGTCCTCGCGCTTGTCGACGACGAGGATGCCGGGCGAAGCGCGCAGGATTTCGCGCGCCTTGGAAGCGGTGATCGGGTTCTCGAATTCGATGTTCACCGCTTCGGAGTGGCCGATGAACACGGGCACCCGCACCACGGTGCAGGTGAGCCGGATATCGGGATCGAGAATCTTCTGCGTCTCCGCCATCATCTTGAATTCTTCGGTGGTGTAGCCGCTGTCGAGATAGGTGCCGCCCTGCGGGATCACGTTGAAGGCGATCCGCTTTGGATAGATCTTGGGTTCGATGGGATCGGTCACGAACACCGCGCGGGTCTGCGTAAACAGTTCGTCCATCGCGTCCTTGCCCGTGCCGGACACCGACTGATAGGTCGAGACCACCACGCGCTTGATGGTCGCCGCATCGTGCAGGGGCTTCAGCGCGACGACGAGCTGGATGGTCGAGCAGTTGGGGTTGGCGATGATGCCCTTCTTCACATCGCTCAGGGCATCGGCATTCACTTCCGGCACGACCAGCGGCACCTCGCGGTCCATGCGCCACGCGGAGGAATTGTCGATCACAAGTGCGCCCTGCGCTGCGATCTTCGGCGACCATTCCTTGGAGACGTTGCCGCCCGCGCTCATCAGCACGATGTCGGTGCCTTTGAAGTCGTAATATTCCAGCGCCTTCACCTTCAGCGCCTTGTCGCCGAAATAAACCTCTTTGCCGACCGAGCGCGTGGAGGCGAGCGCAACCACTTCGGAGACAGGAAATTGGCGTTCGGCGAGGACGTTCAACATCTCCCGTCCGACATTGCCGGTCGCGCCGACGACGGCGACCTTGTACGACATGGCACTTCTTCCTTCGGTCAAAACCCGCCATCCGTGCGGGCGCGGGGACACCATTACGCCATACGGCTGCGGCGGAAAAGAGGCTGTGCCTTCAGTCGCCGACGGAGGACCAATGCAGCGTGAGAATGGCGCGGCGCGCGCCGAGCGAAGCGCCGATTTGCCCGCCCATCAGCGTCAGGCCGTCGACGCTGTAATGCACACGCCGCCTGCCGTTGATCGTCTCGCTCTCGGCATGAAGCGGGCCGAAGGAGATGCCGGACGCTTGGGGTTGTTCGATGATCTGCCCGCTACGCCATCCAACGTCCTGTCCATCGTCGCGGGTGCGCCCAAAGGCGAAAGCACCGGGCATCTGAAGCGGAGGCGGACCGCTCTGCGCATCGCGCTGGCCGCGGAAGGTACGGGCCGGTCCGGCGGCCGCCGCGGCCGGCAGAATCAGAAGAGCCAATGTGCAGGCCAGTACACGCACAGGCCTTACCTCGCCATCTCGCCAATCTTAATGCGGATGGGCCTTGCCGCGTTGCGCGTGTGGCGGAACTGGCTAAGGACGGCTTAACGGATTGCGACGATTGCGTCCTTTGCCAAGGATGCGATCTCACCCGGACTGAGGTTCAGGATTTCCGACAGGATTTCCGCGGTGTGTTCGCCCAGCAGAGGCGGAGCATTGCGATATTCCGGAGGGGTTTTTTCCAGTCGCAGCGGGCTTGCCACCAGGGTCACCGGCCCGGTCTGGCTGCGCGTCATGGGGACGGTCAATCCCCGCGCTTGCGCCTGCGGATCGGAAAAGACCTGATCGATCCGATGGATCGGCCCGCACGGGACGTTCGCTTCTTCCAGAAGGGCAATCCAATCCGCGCTGCTTCGCTCGGCGAGGACGGTTTTCAGCGTCTCGACGATCTCGTCGCGATGCGCGACACGTTTCGCATTCGTGGCATAGCGTGGATCGGCGGAGAGATTCTCAAGATTGGCTGCCGCGCAAAAACGCCGAAACTGTCCGTCATTCGCGATGGCGAGTATCAGATGGCCATCCGCTGTCGCGAAGACCTGATAAGGCACGATGTTGGGATGGGCATTTCCCAGGCGCCGAGGAAGCATGCCACCCGCCAGATAGTTCATGGCCTGATTGGCCAGCGCGGCGGCCTGGCAATCGAACAACGCCATGTCGATGGCCTGGCCTTCGCCGGTTCGCGCTTGGTGGATGAGGGCCGCCTGAATGGCGTTCGCCGTGTAGAGGCCCGTCACCAGATCGGAAATCGCCACGCCCACTTTCATCGGCTCGGCGCCGGGCGCACCGTCCGGCTGGCCGGTGATGCTCATGAGGCCGCCCATGCCCTGGATGAGATAGTCGTAACCGGCCTTGTCCTTGTAAGGGCCTGTGTGGCCGAAGC
The DNA here is from genome assembly GCA_018242145.1 of Pseudomonadota bacterium. Classification (GTDB taxonomy): domain Bacteria; phylum Pseudomonadota; class Alphaproteobacteria; order Micropepsales; family Micropepsaceae; genus Rhizomicrobium. The sequence goes on along the minus strand of JAFECN010000078.1, from coordinate 1,997 downwards.
CGGTGAGCGAGCAATAGATAAGCGCAGGGTTCTCTTTTGCGAGCGTCTCATGATCGAGCCCATATTTCGCCAGCGTGCCCGTCTTGAAATTCTCGACGACGACATGCGCGCGGCGCGCAAGCTTGCGCACAAGCGCCGCGCCTGCGGGTTTCGCGAAATCAATCGCCACGGATTTCTTGTTGCGGTTCGCGGTGAGGAAATAGGTGGCGTCGCCGGATTCGCCATTCTTGCCCTCCAGGAATGGCGGGCCGAAGGCGCGGGTCTCATCGCCCTCGCCCGGCTTCTCGATCTTGATCACCTCCGCGCCGAGATCGCCCAGAATCTGCGTGGCAAACGGCGCCGCCAGAACGCGGCTCAAATCCAGGACACGGATATGCGAAAGCGCGCCCATCGGCCCCTCCAACTTTGGCTTGGGACCTAGCCTGCGCCGCTCCTCTCAAGCAAACAAAAAAGGGCGAGCCTTGCGGCTCGCCCTTGTGTGGGTTGGGTGTCAGCCACCGAGATCGATGACCGCGCGCCGGTTTTGTGGCTCCCGAACGCCGGGGCCGGTCGGCACAAGGGGATCGTGGAAACTCTTTCCAACCGTGGTGATTTCCGTGGCATTCAATCCATCGGCGACCATCTGGTTCTTGACCGACATTGCACGCCGTTCCGAAAGGGCCAGATTGTAGCTGTCGGAACCGACCGTATCCGTGTGGCCCGTGACCAGAATACGAACCGGTTGGGATTGCTGCGCGGCTTTTACGGCTTGCCCCACGACGTTCACGGCCTCTGGCGTCAAGTTCGATTTGTTGAAGTCGAAGAAGACGATGAAGGTTTTCACGGGGGCCGGTGGCGGCGGGGGAGGAGGCGGTGGTGGTGCCGGAGGAGCCGGCGGCTGGTACACGACGCGTTCCTCGCCCGCGTTGGGGTACCAGCGGAACCCCGCCATGACCACATGCTCGGTCAAATCATGGTTCGCGAGGGGCGCCGCAATGTTGCGGTTCGAATCCGCAAGCAGATTGCGATAGTGATAGTCGACATACAGATCGAGCTTCGGAGAGGCTTCGTAAGTCAGCCCCGCGATGCCCTGCCACATGACCTTCGTCCCGGAGCCGGTGGAATAGTGTCCAGCGCCGAAGGGGTTATCGAATTTTATCCGATCGTTGCCGATGCCGGCACCCGCGCCCAGCGATGCCCGGAGGCGGGGCGTCAGATGAACATCATAAAGGGCATTGATCAGAGCGGAGCGGACCTCTGCATGTCCATCGGAAGGAAAGGTTGTGCCACCGGTCGTGAAGTCGCCCGTGCTGTGGCGATCCCACGCGCCTTCGAATTCCAGCCGGAACGGCGCGTCGAATTTGTATCCGACAGTGCCGGCCACGATCGCGGAATTGTCCGTCTTCAGCTTTCCGTCGATTCCGGAGCCGGTCAATTTGGGGTCGTTCAGATGATCCCATCCCGCACCAAGACCAACATACCACCCATCCGCCGCCAAAGCGGGCGAGACGAAAAATGCCGCCATGCCGGCAAGCAGCAATGTACGCAAACGCATTAGAACCTCCTCGCATACGGGAGGCCGTCCCCCCGACCGCGCCGTTACGCGGCTGCGGCATCGAGCTAACGGATCGACGGCTCGGAAGTTTCCCGCGTTGCAACAAGTTCACGGCATGTGACTTTTGACGCGCGCAAAATGACGGAAAGATGGCTTGAAGATTGTGCGCCCTCAGATGTCCGTGCGCACATCCCAAAGTTCCGGATAAAACCGCAACGAAAGAGCCTTCTCGAGATAGGCTACCCCGGAAGTTCCCCCGGTTCCGGCCTTCGCTCCGATGATACGCTCGACCGTTTTCATGTGGCTGAACCGCCAAAGCTGAAAACGATATTCCAGATCGACGAGTTTTTCTGCGAGTTCGTACAAATCCCAATGCTTTTCGACGTCGCGATAGACCAGCCGCCATGCCTCCGTGACGCGCGGATCGGCGACATAACTTTGCGAAAAGTCGCGCTCCAGTTTT
>JAFECN010000077.1 GCA_018242145.1 Pseudomonadota bacterium | reverse complement strand
GCGGCGAACGAATCCGCGCATATTCAGGCGATGTATATCGAATATGACGGCTGGAAGCCGTTCGCCTTCCGCATCGGCGCCTTCCCGCCCGCCATCGGTCTGGAAGACAGCACCTCGGCGCTGGACACGCTGTTTCTGGAGCGCGCCGCGCCGTCCGACATCCTGCGCGGCTCCATCGGCGGCGCGGGCCGCGATGCGGTGAGCGTGATGGTTGCGGGGCGCAATCTGTTCGGCGCGCTGTCGCTCTCCGGCAGCAAGGCGGGCGCGGGCGCATCCTTCGACGAGCAGGAAGCGGTGATCGGCCGCCTCGCTTATTCGCCGTGGCATGACGACGAAGGGAGCTTCGTGATCAGCGGCACCGCCGCCGACATGTTCCATGCCAACGACACATCGGCGGGGCCGGGCGCGACGCGGCCCTTCACGCTCTCCGTCGCGCCGGAGCTGACGGTGGACGGCAACGGCACCAAGCTCGTTTCGACCGGCGGCGTCGATACGAACAGCGCAAAATATTGGGGCGTGGAAGCGGGCGGCACCTGGCACAGCCTTTACGCGGCGGCGGGCTATTTCGGGTACGACATCGATCAGCGCGTGCATGCGCCTGCGGTGGCGAAGCCCGATCTGAACTTCAGCGGCTGGTATGCGCAGGCAAGCTGGGTGCTGACCGGCGAACACCGCATCTACTCGACCGGCACCGCGGCCTATGCCTCGCCGAAAAGCCAGGGTGCATGGGGCACATGGGAACTGGCCGGACGCTACAGCGACGTCGATCTCAACGACGACACCGGCAGCTTCGGACTGGCGACACCCTATGGCGGCGTGCGCGGCGGCGAGCAGAAAATCTGGACCGCGGGCATCAACTGGTATCCCAACAGCGTGCTGCGCTTCTCGCTCGATTATCAATGGATCGACGTAAACCGCCTGAGCGGCACCGGCGCCGATGTCGGGCAGAATCTGCAAGCCCTGTCGCTGCGCTCACAGATCGCGCTCTAGTTTCCTCCCCGTTTCCGGGGGAGGTGCTGAGCGACCCCGGCCTTGGGCCGGGGGATGCGAAGCGGAGGGGGCCGTTATTCGGCGGGCGATTGCGCGCTGCGAAATTGCGCCCAGCGCGCCTTGATGGAATCGCTGGTGTCCCGGCTTCCGTCCGGCGACCAGCCCGGCGGGGCGAAAATATAGCCCACGACTTCGCGCAGGCTCCGCGCGGAGGCGAGGTCCCTGGCGATGCCGATGAATTCGTGAAAGGCCACCTTGAAGGGATTGTAGGTGGCCAGATTCTTCACGATGCCGTAGCGCGGTTTCTCGTTCTCGTCCTCCGGCACGAAGGTGCCGAACATCCTGTCCCACACGATGAAGACGCCGGCGTAATTGGCATCCAGATATTTCGCATTGGTGGCATGGTGCACGCGATGATGCGACGGCGTGTTCATCACCGCCTCGAACCAGCGCGGCATTTTTCCGATGACTTCGGTGTGAATCCAGAACTGATAGACCAGATTCAGCCCGCCCACGAGCGCGAGCATGGACAGTGGAAAGCCCAGAAGCAGCAGCGGCGTCTTGAAGATGAAGCCGATGGTGAGAAAGCCGCCCCAGGGCTGACGCAACGCGGTGGTGAGATTGTAATGCTGGCTGGAATGATGGGCGACGTGCTCCGCCCAGAACCAGCGGATGCGATGGGCGCTGCGGTGCCACCAGTAATACGTCAGATCGTCCAGCACGAAACAGATCGCCACCGCCGGGATCGACCATGCCACGGTCGTCAGCCGCCACGGCATCACCAGATGCGCGAACCACACGAAGATGAAGGCGAAGAGAGAGCCGAACACCACGCTGCCCAATCCCATGATCAGGCTGGTCGCGGCATCGCGCGGCTCGTAGCGGCCGCGGCCCGCATAGCGCACGAAGAACATCTCGGCGACGACGAGAACGATGAAAAGCGGCGTGGCGAGCTGGGTGGGATCGAAGTGCATCAGGCGGCTTTCAGCTTGGCTTCCCAATCCCGCGCCGTCTGTTCGTCGGCAAGGACGAAGGCGGCTTTGGGGAAGGTAAGATCGGAAAAACGCAGCGCCAGCGACGCGCCGTTGCGCGCGGCGGATTTGAGCGAGACGCGGGAAATGCGGCGGATGACATAGCCGTCGCCGCGCGCGGCGATCAGATAGAGCGCATGATGCGCGGCATCTTCGATCAGCGCGGCGCGCTTGTCGGCGGACATCGCGAGCGCGCCCGGCCGGAAGCCCGGCACCTCAAAGCCCACCTCCGCCTCGGCCACCGACGGATCGAGCGTGGCGATGCCCCGGCCGAACAGGAACACGCACAGCCCCACCATCGCGGCGATGCCGGCAAGGGAAATAGCAAGATAGAGAAGCTGCGCGTTCATCCTTCGAGGCTCTCTCGCCGCGCTGCGTTCGCCGGGCCTCTCGGGAGCACGCTTGGCGGCTTTCGCGTTATGCCGTAATCGTTTGCGGATATAAAGCGGCTGGGGAGGCGCTGGCATGGACGGGCGGCAAAAGGGCGGATTTCGCCCGGTTCATCTTCTTCTGATCGTGCCATTCGTTGGATGCCTCTGGGTGCCGTTCTACAACCGCGCGCTGCCGGCGCTGGCGGGCATTCCCTTCTTCTACTGGTATCAGATCCTGTGGGTGGCGCTGACGGCGCTGATCCTGTTCATCGTCTATGTCGCCGAAGGGCGGGAGTAGCGCGATGGCCGGACTCGATCCCATGGCGCTCGGCGTTTTCATCGCGCTCTTTTTGCTCGTCACCGTTCTGGGCTTCTTCGCCGCGCGCTGGCGGCGCGGCGATCTCACGCAACTCTCCGAATGGGGATTGGGCGGGCGGCGCTTCGGCAGCGTGGTGACGTGGTTCCTGCTCGGCGGCGATCTCTACACCGCCTACACCTTCGTGGCGGTGCCCGCGCTGATGTTCGGCGGCGGCGCGGTGGGCTTCTTCGCGGTGCCCTATGCGGCCATCGCCTATGTCTTCATGTTCCTTGCCTTCCCGCGTTTCTGGAGCGTGGCGCGCGCGAAGGGCTATGTGACCGGCGCGGATTTCGTGCGCGGGCGCTTCGGCAGCCGCAGCCTTGCACTTGCGATCGCGCTGACGGGCATCGTCGCGACCATGCCTTACATCGCGCTGCAATTGGTCGGCATGGAGGTGGTGCTGGCGGGGCTGGGCATTCACGGCGAATGGCCGCTCGTCATCGCCTTCGTGATTCTCGCCGCCTACACCTATGCCAGCGGCCTGCGCGCGCCGGCGATGATCGCGGTGGTGAAGGACGTTCTGATCTATGTGACGGTGATCGCCGCGGTGATCGTCATTCCCATGGAGCTTGGCGGCTTCGGCAAGATCTTCGCGGCGGTGGCGCCGGGCAAGCTGACGCTGCCCACCGACGCGCTCGCCAATCCGGGCGCATTCTCTTATGCAACGCTGGCGCTCGGTTCCGCGATGGCACTGTTTCTGTATCCGCATGCGGCGACGGGCGTGCTCTCCGCATCCAGCCGCCATGTGGTGAAGCGCAACGCGGTGGCGCTGCCCGCCTATTCGGTGGTGCTGGGGCTGGTGGCCTTTCTCGGCACGATGGCGCTGGCGGCGGGCGTGAAAGCCATGCCGCAATATGCGGACGGCTTCAAAACCTTCGGTAACAATTACGCGGTGCCCGCGCTGTTCCTGCACATGTTTCCGGGCTGGTTCGTGGGCGTGGCGTTCGCGGCCATCGCCATCGGCGCGCTGGTGCCCGCCGCGATCATGTCCATCGCCTGCGCCAATCTGTTCACGCGCAACATCTATCGCGAGTTTTTCAAGCCGGACTGCACGCCCGCGCGGGAAAGCCAGGTCGCCAAGATCGTGTCGCTGGTGGTGAAGGCGGGGGCGCTGGCGTTCATCGTCGGCGGACAGGCGACGGCGGCCATCGAACTGCAGCTTCTGGGCGGCATCTGGATCATCCAGACACTGCCCGCCGTGCTGCTGGGCCTCTACACACGCTGGCTGCACCCACGCGCACTGCTGCTCGGCTGGATCGCGGGCATGGCGGCGGGGACATGGATGGCGGGCGCGTCGGGCTTCAAGGCCGCCGTGTATGTGCTGCATATCGGCGGGCTGGACCTGCCCTGCTATGCCGCGCTGTCGTCGCTGGTGCTGAACCTGATCGTGAGCTATGCGCTCAGTCTCTTGTTCAATGCCCTATCGAATACGCGCGCGGACCAGACGGCCACGGAAGATTACGCATAGGGTAAAATCTCACGCAGAGACGCAGAGCCGCAGAGTTCTTGGCAAAGCCATGGGTTCGCGAGCGATGCGCATTGGCGCGCAGAGCGCGCCGGTCAATTTCTATCGTGAAGCTCGGCATTGATGCGCGGCGCGATACCTCTGCGGCTCTGCGTCTCTGCGTGAGTTTTCTTACCCAAAACGCCCGGTGATGTAGTCTTCGGTGCGCTTGTTGGTGGGTGCGGTGAATATCTGTTCGGTGGCGCCGAATTCGATCAACTCCCCTAAGAACATGAACGCCGTGTAGTCGGAGGCGCGGCTGGCCTGCTGCATGTTGTGGGTCACGATCACGATCGTATAGTCATTCGACAATTCGTCGATCAGCTCTTCGATTTTCGCGGTGGAGATCGGATCGAGCGCCGAGCAGGGTTCGTCCAGCAGGATCACTTCCGGCTTCGTCGCCACGGTGCGCGCGATGCACAAGCGCTGCTGCTGGCCGCCCGACAATGACAGGCCGGAATCGCTCAGCTTGTCCTTCACCTCGCTCCACAGCGCGGCGCGCATCAGCGCGTCCTCGACGCGGCCATCGAGTTCGGACTTGGGCATGCGCTCGTAGAGCTTAATGCCGAAGGCGATGTTGTCGTAGATCGTCATGGGGAACGGCGTCGGCTTCTGGAACACCATGCCGACGCGGGCGCGCAACAGATTGAGATCGACCTTGCCGTTCAGGATATTCTCACCGTCGAAGATCACTTCGCCTTTCGCGGTCTGGTTCGGATAAAGCTCGTAGATGCGGTTCAGCACGCGCAGCAAGGTGGACTTGCCGCAGCCGGATGGGCCGATGAACGCCGTCACCTTGCGGTCGTAAAGCGGCACGGTGATGCCTTTCAGCGCCTGCGTCTTGCCGTAGAAGAATTCGAGGTTGCGCACATCGATGCGAATGCCCTGCTCCACGCGCGTCATGTCGTTCATGGGTTTATCTCTGTCTGGATTCGATCAGGCGGGCCCCGATGCTGAGCGCCAGAACCGCCGCGGTGATGAGAAGCGCGCCCGCCCACGCCAGATGGTGCCAGTCGTCATAAGGCGAATTGGCGAACTGGTAGATCACGATGGGCAGGCTGGCCATCGGCGCGTTCGGATCGGCGGACCAGAACTGGTTGTTGAGCGCGGTGAACAGCAAAGGCGCCGTCTCGCCGGAGATGCGCGCCACCGCCAGCAGCACACCCGTCACGATGCCCGCGCGCGCCGCCTGCCAGGTGATCGCGCGGATGGCGATGCTGCGCGGCGCGCCGATGGAGGCGGCGGCTTCGCGCATGGTGTTGGGAACGAGCAGCAGCATGTTCTCGGTGGTGCGCACCACGACGGGGATCACGATCACCGCCAGCGCCGCCATGCCCGCGTAAGCGGAAAAATGCCCCATGCGCACCACGATGAGTTCATAGATGAAGAGGCCGATCAGGATCGACGGCGCGCTGAGCAGGATGTCGTTGACGAAACGGATCACGAAAGCGAGCTGCGAATGGCGGCCATATTCGGCCAGCCATGTGCCCGCCAGCATGCCGATGGGCGTGCCGACGATGACGGCGACGACGCTCATCATCACGCTGCCGAAAATGGCGTTGGCGAGGCCGCCCGCCGAGCCGGGCGCGGGCGTATTCTGCGTGAACACCGCCGCCGACAATCCGCCGACGCCGTTTTTCAGCAGCGCGTAAAGAATAAGCACCAGCGCGATGATCCCGATTGCGGCGGCGGCGGTGGAGAGCACCAGAAAGATGCCGTTGACGGCGCGGCGGCGGGCGTAGAGGACGCTGTTCATGGCGCTTTGCCTCCCGAACGGCGGTCCAGGCTTTTCAGCATGAGCTGCGCAGCGGCGAGCACGATGAAAGTGATGCCGAAGAGGATCAGCCCCAGCGCCACCAGCGACGACACATAGGTGTCGCCCAAGGCTTCGGTGAATTCATTGGCGATGGTCGCCGAGATCGTGGTGCCGGGCGCGAGCAGCGACGGGTTGATGCGATGCGCGTTGCCGATCACGAAGGTGACCGCCATCGTCTCGCCCAGCGCGCGGCCCAAGGCCAGCATGGAGCCGCCGACGACGCCGGCGCGGCTGAACGGCAACACGATGCGCCACATCACTTCCCACGTCGTGCAGCCGACGCCGTAAGCGGCTTCCTTCTGCATCGGCGGAACGGTCTCGAACACATCGCGCGTCACCGCCGAGATGAACGGCAAAATCATGATCGCGAGGATGAGCGCCGCGGTGAAGGTGCCGATGCCGTAAGGCGGGCCGGCGAAGAGATCCTGCAGATAGGGAATGCCGGCGAAGGCGTCGATGATCCATGGCTCGACATGCTGCTGGAAATAGGGCGCGAACACGAACAGGCCCCAGATGCCGTAGATGATCGAGGGCACGCCCGCGAGCAGTTCGATGGCGATGCCGACGGGGCGCTTCAGCGCGCGCGGGCAAAGTTCGGTCAGGAAAATCGCGATGCCGACGCCGAGCGGCACGGCCAGAAGCATGGCAAGCGCGGAGGATATGAGCGTGCCGTAGATGGCGGCGAAGGCGCCGAATTTTCCGGTGACGGGATTCCAGACGGTGGTGGTGAGAAAGCTCCAGCCGAAGGTGTGCAGCGCCAGCCATGCGCCGCGCAGGAGCGACACCATGAGGCCCGCGAAGATGGCCACCACCAGAAGCGCCGCGCCAAGCGTCATCAGGCGGAAGCGCATGTCGCTGCGGCCGAAGCGCTTGAGCGCGGCTTCGCGCGAGGACACGGCGGAAAATTCTTCGCTCAAGGCCAGATCAACCATTGGATGCCGGAGCCGGTTTTAGACGAATTGGGGGACTGCCATCAGCCCCCCAATCCCGGTTGGACCTGCGGCGCGATTTACGGAACCGCAGCACCATCGATATTCTTGTGCCAGCTTTGATCGATCGCCTGGATGGTGGAATCGGGCAGCGGCACATAGTCCAGCGACTTGGCCATGGCATCGCCATGCGCATAGGCCCATTTGAAGAAGCTGAGCACCTGCTTTGTCTTCGCCGCATCGCCGGGGTGCTTGTAGACGAGGATGAAGGTCGCGCCCGCGATCGGCCACGCATTGGCGCCCGGCTGGTTCGTCAGCGTGACATAGAAGCCCGGCGCATGCGCCCAGTCGGTCTTCGCCGACGCGGCCTGGAACGCATCGGCCGTGGGGTCCACGGCTTTGCCGTCATGGTTGATCATCTTGATGTAAGTGAGCGTGTTCTGCTTGGCATAGGCGTATTCGACATAGCCGAGCGCGCCCTTGGTCTGCTTCACATTGCCGGCGACGCCTTCATTGCCTTTCGCGCCGATGCCGCTCGGCCATTCGACGGATGTTGCCGCGCCGACCTGCGATGCCCAGGCCGGGCTCACCTTCGACAGGTAGTTGGTGAAGATGAAGTTGGTGCCCGATCCGTCGGAGCGGTGCACGCCGAGGATCGCCAGATGTGGAAGATTGGCGGACGGGTTGAGGCGCTTGATCGCAGCGTCGTCCCAATATTTCACCGTGCCGAGGCAGATGTTCGCGAGCGTCGGGCCGTCGAGCTTCAACTCGCCCGGCTTGATGCCCGGAATATTGGCGACGGGAACGACGCCGCCGATGACGGTGGGAAATTGCGTCAGGCCCGCCGCGTCGAGTTCGCCCGGCGAAAGCGGCTTGTCGGAGGCGCCGAAATCGACGGTCTTGGCTTTGATCTGCGCGATACCGCCGCCGGAGCCGATGGCCTGATAGTTCAGGCCGATGCCGGTGGCTTTCTTATAGGCTTCGGCCCATTTCGCATAAATCGGATAGGGGAACGTCGCGCCCGCGCCGGTCATGTCGGCGGCCGATGCCGCGCCCGCGGCTCCCGCCAGCACCGCACCCAAGGCGATGCCGGCAAGGCGATTGAGAACTGGCTTCATGGAATTCCTCATCAATGTTCGTTTCGCGGCCGGAGCCGTTGGCGGCGCTGGAAATCCCCACCCCTCGCGCGACGCCAGCCGGGGGCAGTGAGACCTTCTTCGGTGCCAGTCCCATCACAGTTTTGCGAAGCTTGTGTGACAGCGGCCAAGCCGTTGATGAGAAAAGAAAAACCGCGCGACTTGCGCCGCGCGGTTTGCACAGATTGGCATGAGATCAGTGCCCGGCCGTCAACGAAACGTCGAAGGTCTCGCCCTGATCGTTGGTGACAGTCCAGCTATCGCCCACCGCGTGTTTTTGCAGCGGCGAGCAGGACGGCGCGGCGCCCGGTGAGTTGGGCGGCAATTCGGGCGCAAGGCAGATCGTTCCGCCATTGTCTTTCAACGTCCATTTGCCGTTATAGGCGACGGGCTTTCCGTCCGCGCCGGTGGCGGATGCGGCATAGGTGCCGTCCTGATTGAACAGGAGCTTACCGGTCGCGCCGGTCTTTTCGCTCTTGGTGGTGACGGTGTTGCCATAGGTGTTGGCCATCGGGTCGTCCGCATAAGCGGCGGTGGCGAAAAATGCGCCTGCACAGGCAAGCGCGATGATCGAAGAACGCATGAAAAATCCTCCCCGGATGTATCGCTTGAAATGTTGATCCCGGTGCCCCCGGAACCCTGGGATATTAACCATTTGCGCCCGCGGCTCCACCATCGGTTAAGCCTTTCTCAAGCGCGGTAAGGCACAAATATCGGGGCTTTCAGACTGTTTCTTGGGGGTTGTGTGCGGCTGGCTCGCCTCGCCACGGTGATCTACGGAATTGCGCTTCTGGCGCTGGGCGGCTTCGCCTATTGGGACATCGCCGCCCATGGCCGGCTCACCCTGTTCCCGGCCGTCGTGCTGCCGGGCATGGCGGGGCTCGGCCTTGTCATTCTTTTCGGCGGCATCGTCGGCGCCCATCGCCGCGCCGCCATGCTGGAAAGCCGCACCGCCGAACTCAACACCCTGACCGAAAAGCTCGAAGCCACGCTCGCCACCGTGCGCGCGATGAACGGACGGCTGCACGAAAGCGAATATCGCTACAAAGGGCTGGTGGATGCGCAGGGCGACGCGATCTTCCGCCGCGCGCCCGACAGCCGCCTCACCTATGGCAACGAAGCGTTCCTGAAACTGTTCGGACTGACGCCGCAGACGGCATTCGGAAAAGCCTTCGCGCCGGAGCTGCATCCCGACAGCCGCGCGCCGATGTTCGGTTCCTTCGGAGGACTGGAGAACGGCCAGCCGCGCGTGAAATACGACCAGCATCTGCGCACCGTCTATGGCTGGCGCTGGATCGCGTGGGAAGACTACGCGGTGCGCAATGCGCAAGGGCAACTGATCGAGATTCAAAGCGTCGGCCGCGACATCACCGAGCGCAAGGCGCTGGAAGACGCGCTCACCGAAGCGCGCGACAAGGCCGAAGCGGCGAACCGCGCCAAGTCCGGCTTCCTCGCCACCATGAGCCACGAGATCCGCACGCCGATGAACGGCGTGCTGGGCATGGCGCGGCTGCTGCTGGAAACCGATCCGCAGCCGGAGCAGCGCACCTATATCGACGCGATCCACCAATCCGGCGAGTCGCTGCTGCATCTGATCGAGGAGATCCTCGATTTCTCCAAGATCGAATCCGGCACGGTGACGCTGGAAGACGACGACGTGGCGCTGCGCCCGCTGATCGACGGCGTGGTGGAGCTTCTGGCGATGCGCGGCCATGCGAAGGGTATCGAGATCGTCTCCTTCATCGAGCCGGGCATGCCCGATGTGATCCGCAGCGACGGCCTCAGGCTGCGCCAGATCATCACCAATCTTCTGGGCAATGCGGTGAAGTTCACCGAGCGCGGCGGCGTGCGCGTCAGCGCGCATGTGACCGGGGACATCGGGCGCAAATGGATACGCTTCGAGGTGCGCGACACCGGCGTCGGCATCCCGCTCGACAAGCGCGAGGAGATTTTCCAGGAATTCATGCAGGCCGATTCCAGCCATGCGCGCCGGTTCGGCGGCACCGGCCTTGGCCTTGCGATCACCCGCAAGCTCGTGGAAGCGATGGATGGCGAGGTCGGCGTGGAAGGCGCACCCGGCGGCGGAAGCCTGTTCTGGTGCAAGCTGCCGCTGATCGCCTTGCGTGAAGGCGATGCCAAAGAGGCCACGATCCTGGACGGCATGCGGGTTGCCATCGTCACGCGCAATTCGGTGCTGCGCGACGGGTTGATCGCGCAGGTGCGCGCGGGCGGCGGCGAGATCGTTTCGCTCTCGACCAACCCATCGGCGCTGGAAGAACCGGAAGCCGACGTGCTTCTGATCGACGCGGGCACCGACAGCATGCCGGAGCTTCCCGCCTATCCCGACGAGCGCATCCGCGCGATCGTTCTTTTGCCGCCGGCGGCGCGCTCGCATCTGGCCGATCTGCGGACAATGGGTTTCAGCGGCTACATGATGAAGCCGATCCGGCAGGCCTCGCTGTTCGTGCGGTTGCGCGCGCAGGACACGGTGACGGCCGACGCCATCACGCTCGACGACAGCGCACCGCCGCCCGTCGCCGCGGCGTCCGAAATCACAAAAATCGCGCCCACAATGGCGGTCCAGCCGCCGCGCATGGGCCGCCGCATCCTTCTGGTGGAAGACAATCCGATCAATGCGATGCTGAGCCGCGAACTTCTGCGCCGCCGCGGCTTCGACGTGAAGGATGTGAGTTCCGGCGAAGCGGCGCTCACCACGCTGATGCAGGAACGCTTCGACGTGGTGCTGACCGATCTGCACATGCCGGGGCTGGACGGTTTCGAAACCACGCGCCGCCTGCGCGAGATGGAGGCGGACGAGAACCGCGCCCATACACCCGTGGTGGCGCTCACCGCCGACGCCAATCAGGGAATCCGGGAGGCTTGCCAGGAGGCGGGGATGGATGGTTTCCTCACCAAGCCGATCGATCCCGCCGAGCTTGATTCCGTGCTCCAGACTCTCTTCCAGCCCGATCAGGCCGCGCGTCCGGCGGCATGACCGCAGCCACCGCCGGCGCGAAGACGCGCCATTCTTTCGACGCCTATCTGAGACCCAAGACGCTGGTGATGCTGGCGCTTGGATTTTCGAGCGGGCTTCCCTTTCTTCTGGTCGGCAACACCTTCGGCTACTGGCTGCGCGACGAAGGCACCGCGCTCTCCGCCATCGGATTCCTCTCCTGGGTGGGCATCGCCTATTCGCTGAAATTCCTCTGGGCGCCGGTGATCGACCGCACGCTGGCGCCGGTCGCCGGAAAACTCGGACGCCGCCGCGGCTGGATGCTGCTGGCGCAGTTGCTGGTCTGCGCGGCGCTGATCGGCATGGGCATCGCCGGAACGGCGCACGGGCTTGCTTTGCTCGGCGTGCTGGCGCTGGTGGTGGCATTCTCCTCGTCCACGCAGGACATCGTCATCGATGCCTGGCGCATCGAGATCGCGGACGATGCCGACGAGCTTGGCCTGCTTTCCTCAGCCTATCAGCTCGGCTATCGCGCGGCGCTTCTGGCCACTGATGCGCTGATCCTGATCGCGGCGCAGCATCTGAGCTGGCCGATTGCCTATGTGCTTTACGGCCTGCTGATGATCGTGGGCATCTTCGCCACTTTCTTCGCGCGCGAGCCGAAGAATGCCGATGCGGCGATGGACAGCAAGGAGACGCTGGCGCCGCTGTGGACGCCGCGCGGATTCCTCGATGCGGTGATCGGGCCGTTCATCGCCTTCTTCAAGGCGCATGGCGTGTTCGCGCTTCTGATGCTGGCGGCGATCAGCCTTTACCGCCTGCCCGATTTCGTGATGGGGCCGATGGCGAACCCGTTCTATCACGACATCGGATTGACCAAGGACGTGGTCGGCGCGGTGCGCGCGAGCATCGGCCTCGTCGCGTCCTTCGTCGGCATCGCGGCCGGCGGCTTCGCGGCGCTGCGTTTCGGTTATATGCGCGCCCTGATCGCGGGCGGCGTGCTGCAGGTGATCGCCGTCGCCGCCTATGCGGTGCTCGCCTATAGCGGCAACAGCATCGAAGTATTCGCGGGCGTGATGGCGCTGGACAGTTTCGCGATGGGGTTCGCGGGCGTGGCGCTGGTTTCCTATATGTCGAGCCTCACCAGCCTCGGCTACACCGCCACGCAATATGCGCTGCTCGCCTCGACCTATGCGTGGGCCGGAAAGATCCTCAAGGGATTTTCCGGCGCGATTGTCGAGGGGTTGAGCACCAGTCAGGGCCTGACGAATGCCTATGCCATCTTCTTCGTGGGCGCCGGGCTGATCGGCGTTCCGGCGATCCTGCTTTTCGCGCTGCTCAATGCCCGCCAGAAGGCCGCCGCGGCCTCCGCCGCCTGAGCCAGTGCCCGCGGGGAGCCATGAAACCGTCATCGAATCGGGGAATGTTTGCGGGGACCGGCCCCATTTTGTAGAATTGTGACGGTCCAGCCTGCTGGCTCTTCGGGAGGCGGCGCCGGGCCAAAGGATTGCATCACTTGGTAAATGTGTACGAGCCCGGCCCGCTCGAAGGGCGTCTCGACCAATGGCCCGTTCTGGCCGTTTCGGGCGCGCTCGAAGTGCGCCTGGCCGAGACCGACGCCGAAGTCGAGGCGGCACAGCGCCTGCGCTATCACGTCTTCTATGAAGAGATGAACGCCGTTCCGACGCCGCAGATGCGCGAGGAACGCCGCGACTTCGACAAGTTCGATCCGGTCTGCGACCACCTTCTCGTCATCGACCGCGACCGCATCGAGGATGACGGCCAACCCGCCGTGGTCGGCTGCTATCGCATGATGCGCGAGGAGCACGCGGCGAAAGTGGGCGGCTTCTATACCGCGGGCGAATACGACATCTCCAGACTGCTGGCGGCGCGCAGGGGCGCGAAGCTTCTGGAGCTGGGGCGCTCCTGCGTGCTGAAGGAATACCGCAGCAAGCCCACCAGCATGCAGCTTCTGTGGAAAGGCCTGATGGCCTATGCGGCGCGCTTCTCCATCGAGGCGATGTTCGGCTGCGCCTCGTTCCCCGGCACCCACCCGGACGATCATGCCGCGGCCCTGACCTATCTGCATCACCATGCGAAGCTTCCGCAGGAGATCGCGGTGAAGGCGCTGCCGCACCTCTATGTCGCGATGGACCGCATGCCGATCGAGCAGGTGAACACCAAGGACGCGCTGCGCGCCATGCCGCCGCTCATCAAGGGCTATCTGCGCGCGGGTTGTTCGATCGGCGACGGCGCGGTGATCGACCGGCAGTTCGATACCACCGACGTGTTCATCTATCTCGACATGGCGCGCTTCAGCGCCCGCTACAGGAGCCGGTTCGGGCTGGCCGACTAAGCCACGTCGAACAGCAGCACCTCCGACGGACCGCGCGCGTGGATGAGGACGTTTTCTTCGTCCACGATGGCGGCCCCATCGCCTGCGCCCAGGCGCGTGCCACCGACCTCCACTTCGCCGCGCGCGACCTGCAGCCAGAGCTTGCGGCCCGGCTGAAGCCGGTGGATCGCTTCTTCCTCTCCGTCAAACCGCGCCGCGTAGATTTCGGCATCCTGGCGGATGCGCACTTCGTTGGGCAAGGGCTCGTTCGAGGCGATGCGCGCGAACTTGTTGCGCACGGCATCGGCGTCGATCGTCTTCTGCTCGTAAGACGGCGCGTGGCCGGTTTGCGACGGGACGATCCAGATCTGCAGAAAATGCACCGGCTCGGTTTTCGAAGCGTTGAACTCCGAATGCACGATGCCGGTGCCCGCGCTCATGCGCTGGATCTCGCCGGGGCGGATGACGGAGCCGGTGCCGAGCGAATCCTTGTGCTCCAGCGCGCCGGACAACGGATAGGTCACGATCTCCATGTCGCGATGCGGATGCGGTGGAAACCCGCCGCCGCCCGCCACCACATCCTCGTTGATCACGCGCAGCGGGCCGAAATTCACGTGCTGCGGATGATGATAGCCGCCGAAGGAAAAAGTGTGACGGCTGTCGAGCCAGTCCGTTCTGCTTCTGCCGCGCTCATCGGCTCTGCGAAGGGTCAACATGGTGTCACCACTCGGAAAATGTTGCGTCCCTGCTTAGATAAGCATTGTGTCAAGACCGGCCGATGGCGAGACCTCAGCCTTTGCGCCGTTTCTCGATCGCGTCCCACAGCAGCGCCGCGATATCGGCGCCGCCGAAGCGCTTCACTTCCCAGATGCCCGTCGGCGAGGTGACGTTGATCTCGGTGAGATAATCGCCGATCACGTCGATGCCGGTGAAGATCAGCCCGCGGCGCTTCAATTCCGGCGCCAGCACCGCGCAGATGTCTTTCTCCCGCGCGGTCAGCGTCGTCGCTTCCGCCTTGCCGCCGACATGCATGTTGGAGCGCGCCTCGCCCTCCGCGGGCACGCGGTTGATCGCGCCCGCGACTTCGCCGTCCACCAGAATGATGCGCTTGTCGCCCTTGCGCACCTCGGGAACATAACGCTGCACGATGATGGGTTCGCGGTAGAAGGTGGTGAACATCTCCAGCATCGAACCGAGATTCTCATCGCCGTCCTTCACGCGGAACACCCCCGCGCCGCCATTGCCGTAGAGCGGCTTCAGGATGATGTCCCTGTGCTCGGCGCGGAAGGCATTGATCTCGGCGCGGTCGCTGGTGATGAGGGTGGGCGGCATCAGCCCCTTGAATTCGGTGACGAAGAGTTTTTCCGGCGCGTTGCGCACATGCGCCGGATCGTTCACCACCAGCGTTTTGGGATGAATGCGTTCGAGGATGTGCGTGGCGGTGATGTAGGCCATGTCGAAGGGCGGGTCCTGCCGCATCAGCACCACGTCCTGCGTCGCCAGATCGACGACGGAGGATTCGCCCAGCGTGAAATGATCGCCGCGCGTGTTGCGCACCGAGAGCGGGCGCGCCCGCGCCGTCACCCTGCCGTCGCGAAAGGTCAGATCGCGCGGGCCGTAATAGAGAAGGGAATGCCCGCGCGCCTGCGCTTCCAGCGCCAGCGCGAAGGTGGAATCGCCCCCGATGTCGATACGCTCGATCGGGTCCATCTGAATCGCAACGGAAAGCGCCATCGAAAATCCTAAAGGTGAAATCCTAGTTCAGCCGCCGCTTGAGCGCGTGGAGGCCCAGAGCCGCCTCATTATGTAAAGCCTGTCCGCCCGGAACCAAAGAGAGGCAGGCCTCATAGGCCCTCTGCGCCGCGCCCAGGGCCCCGGACATCTCGTTCAGCCGCGCCAGGTCCATCCACAATTCGCCGCGCCCGGGCGCGATCAGCACCATGCGCTTGGCGATCTCCAGCGCGCGCACCCGCTCGCCATTGTTGAGCGCGCGCAGCTTCAGATTGTTGGTGAGGCGCAGCAGCACGGCGATGTCGCTCACGGTCTCGGAATGCTCCGCGCCCTCGGGCAAATGCGTGCCCATCATCGGCGGCGCGCCCAGCTTTTCGCGCTCCAGCGCCGCCCCGCCATTGAACGGATCGAGCAGCGCCTCGTGGCCGCGCGAAGAAATGCTCAGAAGAAAATGGCCCGGATAGTTGAGGCCGGCTGCTTCGAAGCCGGCGGCACGCGCGGCATGGAGATAAAGAATGCCCAGCGCCACCGGCAGGCCGCGACGCCGGTCGATCACCGCCATCAGATCGGCGTTCTGCGGATCGTCGTAGGAAAGACGGTCGCCGTCATAACCGTAGCGGCCGACCATCAGCGAGGACAGCATGTGCGCGCCTTCCTCGATATTGCGCGCCAGCCGCGCTTCACCCTCGGCCGCTTCGGCGATATCCGCCAGATGATCTTCATAGCCCTTGAGCGGGCGGCCGGAATGATCGAGCGCCGACAGCATCAGGGCGGCGCGCGCGATATCGTGCGGGCCCTCACCCGCCTCGCCGAGCTGGCGCAGATAATCCGCCGGGTCGATAGCGCTCATGCGGGGAGTTTACCGCGTGTCCTCGTTGCGCCAAGCGTCGCGATAATGGCGCGGCCACCGCCCCGGCGCCACCGCGACGATGTCGAACCGCACGCCCTTGCGCGCCAGTTTGGGGCGTTGCGCCAGATATTGCATGGCCGCGCGGCCGATGCGGGCTTTCTGCCGCGCGCTGAGCGACTGGGCGGCAGACAGGGTTTGCGCGCGCGCCTTCACCTCGATGAAACAGATCAGCCCGCTGGGCGAACGCGCGATCAGGTCGATCTCGCCCAGAGGCGTGCGCAGGCGGCGCGCCACGATCCGGTAGCCCTTCAGCAGCAGCAGCGCGATGGCAAGAAACTCGCTGCGCCGCCCGCGCCGTTCCGCGCTGCGGCGCGCGGCGAGGAGGACGTCAGCCTTCTTCATCTTTTTTCAACGCGAGCGCCCGCGCGTAGGTTTCCCGCCGGGGAACTTCCAGCGCCTCGGCCACCAGATCGGCGGCGGCGCGGACCGGCATGAAGGCCAGCGCCTGTTTCAGCAACTTCTCCGCGCGCGAAAAATCCGGCGCGGCATGGAGCGGCGGGCCCACCAGCAACGTGACTTCGCCTTTGGGTGTTTCATCGTCATAGGCTGCCGCGAGTTCGTTCAGCGTGCCGCGGCGCACCTCTTCGTGCAGCTTGGTCAATTCGCGCGCCACGGCGGCGGGGCGGTTGCCGAGAATCTCCGCCATGTCCTTCAGCGTGGCGCCGAGGCGCTGCGCGGATTCGAAGAAGATTAGCGTCGCGCGCACCGTGCGCAACTCTTCGAGCGTGCTTCGGCGTTCGCCCGCCTTGTTCGCCAGAAAGCCCGCGAAGAAGAACCGGTCGGACGGAAGACCCGCCAGCATCAATCCGGTAAGCGGCGCGGAGGCGCCGGGGAGTGCGTGCACCGGCAGGCCTTCCGCTAAAGCCTCGCGCACCAGCTTGAAGCCGGGATCGGAGACGAGCGGCGTGCCCGCGTCGCTGACCAGCACGATGCGCGCGCCGCCGCGCAGCTTCGCAAGCAGGCGCGGACGCTCGCGCTGGGCGTTGTGATCGTTATAGGCGGTCAGCGGCTTGGAGATGCCATAAAGCGACAGCAGCTTGGCGGTGACGCGCGTATCCTCCGCCGCGATGAGGTCGCAGGCCGCCAGCGCGTCGCGCGCGCGCAAGGTGATGTCGCGCGCGTTGCCGATGGGGGTTGCGGTCACATGCAAACCGGGTGCAAGCCCATCTTCTTTTTGCGATTTTTCGATGTCCGGAATAGGCTGTTCTCCGTTGTCAGCGCCGGTCCTGCCCGAGAGATTCATGAACCTGTTTCGCCCAATTTGCGCCATTGCCGCGGCACTTGCGATAGCCGCGCTTGCCGGATGCCAGACCGCGCCGCAAGCGCCCAAACCCGCGCCGCCGCCGCCAACCGCGGCGGAGCAGCCGCCGGGACCGCCGGCCACCCATCCCATGCTGTCGGAGGAACCGGGGTTCCTGCGCCTGCCCAACCAGCCGTCCGGCACCAATCCGGTGCGCGTGGGCCTGTTGCTGCCCTATTCCAACGGCTCCAGCCAGACGCGCTATCTCGCCACCGCGATGATGAAGGCGGCGCAGCTTGCGCTGTTCGACGCGGGCAATCCGAACATCACCCTCATCTCCGCCGACGAAGGCTCCACGCCCGACAGCGCCGCCAATGGCGCCCGTTCCTTGCTGGCGCAGGGAGCGGAAGTGATCGTGGGGCCGCTGTTCGCGGCATCGGTGAGCGCGGTGGCGCCCATCGCCCATGACCGTGCCGTGCCGGTGATCGCATTCTCCACCGATGTGAAGAAGGCGGGCAACGGCGTTTACCTTCTGAGCTTCCAGCCGGAGAACGAAGTGCGCCGCACGGTGTCTTATGCGGTCGAGACCGGACACAAGCATTTCGCGGCGCTGGTGTCACCGGGCGCTTATGGCGATCACATTGCCGAGGCGTTGAAAGCCGATACGGCGGCGATGGGCGCGGATGTCGTGGCCGTCGAGCGTCTCGATCCGCTGACGCAGGCCGATGCGCTGCACCGGATCGCGGCGTCGAACGCCGATGTGCTGATCGTGGCCGCGGGGGGCAATGCGCTGCGCGGTCTCGCTCCCGCTTTGGCCGAGAACGGCATCGACCGCAGCAAGATCAAGCTGATGGGCACCGGGTTGTGGGACGATCCGTCGATCCAGAAGGAAGCCGCGCTGGAAGGCGGCTGGTTCGCCGCGCCCTCGCCCGAGGCGGATTCGAGCTTCGTGGCCAAATACAAGGCCGCCTATGGTTCGGAACCGCCCCAGCTTGCGAGCCTGGCCTATGATGCGGTGTCGCTGGTGGCGCTGCTGTCGCACGGCACGCCCTATCACCGCTTCACCGATTCCGCGCTGACCGATCCGAACGGTTTTGCGGGCGTCGAAGGCATCCTGCGCTTCGATCCGGACGGCACGTCCGAGCGAGGGCTGGCGATCCTGGCGGTGGAGCCGGACGGTTTTCGCGTGGTCGATCCCGCGCCGCGCACCTTCGAGAAACCGGCCACGCCGCCGCCCGAGAAAACGACGAGCAGCCTTACGCCGCGATCTCCGCAATCAGGCGGTTGAGGACGAGACGCCCCTGCGGCGTTGCGATCAATCGGCCGTTCTCGGTTTTGAGGAAGCCCTGTTCGGATAGCTCGGCAACGCGCGCGCGATCCGGCTCGACATTCCAGCGCGCCTTGTAGGCGGCAAGATCGAGCCCTTCGGCGAGACGCAGATTCATCAGCAGATGCTCGCGCGCGGCGTCTTCGCGCGGCACAGCGTTTTCCTCGACGATGCCGTGACCGCGGCGCGACACCGCCTGCTGCCAGCGTTCGGGCAATTTCTCCGCCACGGTCGCGATGCGCCGGCCGCCGATGTCGAGCCTGCCATGCGCGCCGGGGCCGACGCCCGCATATTGGCCATAGCGCCAGTAAAGAAGATTGTGACGGCTCTCCTCGCCCGGCTTCGCATGGTTGGAGATTTCATAGGCTGGGCGGCCTGCTGCGTCCGTCAATTCCTGTGTGATCTCGTAGAGCGAGGCCGCATTGTCGTCGTCCAGCGGCGTGAGCGCGCCGGTGCGCGCCAGCGTGGCGAAGGGCGTCGCGGGCTCGATGGTAAGCTGGTAGAGCGACAGGTGATCGGTGCCGAAGGCGAGCGCTTCTTTCAGTTCCTTGCGCCACGCTTCCGCTGTTTGATCGGGGCGGGCGTAGATGAGATCGAGCGAAACGCGATCGAAAGTCGCCATTGCCATACCGAGCGCGGCCTTGGCTTCGGCGACATCATGCAGGCGGCCCAGCATTTTCAGGTCTTTGTCGTTCAGCGCCTGCACGCCCAGCGATACTCTGGTGACGCCGCCCGCGCGGTAATCGCGAAAGCGCGCCGCATCGGCGCTGGCGGGATTGGATTCCAGCGTGATCTCGACATCGTTCGCGAGGCGCCACAGCTGCGCGATGGTATCGATGGTTTTGCCGACGGCCTTGCCGCCCATCAGCGACGGCGTGCCGCCGCCGAAGAACACCGTGGAGACGATGGGGCGATCTTCGCCCTGCCATGACGCGACGTATTCCAGCTCGCGCACGACGGCATCGGTCCAGGCATCTTCATCGATGCGCGCGCGGACATGGGAATTGAAATCGCAGTACGGGCACTTCGCGGCGCAGAAGGGCCAGTGGACGTAGATACCGAAGCCGCTCATGCGAAGGCCCATCGCGACAATCTCTGCGGCTCTGCGGCTCTGCGTGCAGAATTTTTCTCACGCAGAGACGCAGAGCCGCAGAGAAGAAGAACCGTCATTCCAGAGCCTGCTTCAATTTTGCGAAAGCCTTGGCGCGATGGCTGATGGCGTGTTTGAGATCGGGGTCGATCTCGCCGAAGGTCTGGTTCATGCCATCGGCGATGAAGATCGGATCGTAGCCGAAGCCGCGCGTGCCGCGCGGCGGGAAAACGAGATTGCCGTGAACCTCGCCGACGAAGATTTCGTGTTCGCCTTTCGGCAACGCGAAGGCCAACGCACAGACGAACTTCGCCGAAGCGTCTTGCGCGTTCTTCGCTTTCAACTCGCGTTCCACACGCGCCATCGCGGCGGCGAAATCCTTGGCTTCGCCCGCCCAGCGCGCCGAATAGATGCCCGGCGCGCCGCCCAGCGCCGTCACGCACAGGCCCGAATCGTCGGACAGCGCGGGCAGGCCGCTCGCATCCGCCGCCGCGCGGGCTTTCAAAAGCGCATTGCCTTCGAAGGTGGATTCGGTTTCTTCCGGTTCGGGCAGTCCCAATTCGCCCGCGCTTTTCACGTTCAGGCCGAAGGGGGCGACAAGCTCTGCGATCTCGCGCAGCTTGCCTGTGTTGTGCGAGGCCAGAACCAGCGAAGAGCCGCGCGGAAGCTTCACGCCAAGACCTTCTTCTGCAATGCGACCAGATCCATGATGCCCTTGCGCGCCAGCTTCATCAGTTGCGCGAATTCGTCGTCGCTGAACGGCGCGCCTTCCGCGGTGCCCTGAATCTCGACAAGGCCGCCCGCGCCCGTCATCACGAAATTCGCATCCGTCTCGGCGGTGGAGTCCTCGTCATAGTCCAGATCGAGAACCGGCGTGCCTTTATAGATGCCGCAGGAAATCGCCGCGACATGATCCTTGATCGCGGGTTTCGTCACCATGCCGGTCTTCTGCATGAACGCCACGCACTGGCTGAGCGCGACGAAACCGCCGGTGATGGAGGCGGTGCGCGTGCCGCCATCGGCCTGCAGCACGTCGCAGTCGATCACGATCTGCCGTTCGCCCAGCGCGGACAGGTCCATGATCGCGCGCAGGCTGCGCCCGATGAGGCGCTGGATCTCCTGCGTGCGGCCCGACTGCTTTCCGGCGGCGGCCTCGCGGCGCATGCGCTCATGGGTGGAGCGCGGCAGCATGCCGTATTCCGCCGTGACCCAGCCCTTGCCCGTGCCCTTCAGGAAAGGCGGCGCTTTTTCCTCCAGCGAGGCGGTGGTCAGCACATGGGTATCGCCGAATTTCACCAGGCAGGAACCCTCCGCATGGCGCGCCACGCCCGGCGTCAGCGAAACCTCGCGCAATTGATCGAAAGCCCGCTTGCTGGGACGCATGTTCTGATACCTTGAAGTTAGGGATGCCGGGCGCTACCTAGCCTTCCCGGCCCCCTGCCGCAACGGGCGGACGACCGATAGAATTTCTTACGGTGAAACAAGACCTTAACATGGGCAATGGACCGCTGGACATCGCAAGCGCAAGGCTCCTGGCCGACGAGCTGGGCGAGCGGCCGCGCGAAGTGTTCCGCCATCTGGTCGATGCTTTCCTCAACACCGGCGAGCCGGTGGGCTCGCGCACGCTCTCCCAGCGCCTGCCGATGTCGCTGTCGCCCGCCTCCATCCGCAACGTGATGGCGGATCTGGAGAATATGGGCCTGCTCTATGCGCCACACACCAGCGCCGGCCGCGCGCCGACCGAGCGGGGCTTGCGCCTGTTTGTGGACGGGCTGATGGAGATCGGCGAACTGGCGCCGGGCGAGCGCACCGCCATCGAGGCGCGCATCGCCAACCAGAACCGCGGCATCGAGGATGTGGTCACGCAGGCGACGCTGATGCTGTCCGGCCTCTCGCGCTGCGCCGGGCTGGTGGTCGCGCCGAAGCTGGACAGCGCGCTGAAGCATGTCGAATTCGTCGGCGTCGCACCGGGCAAGGCGCTGGTGGTGATCGTGAGCGAGGACGGCTCGGTCGAGAACCGCCTGCTCGACATTCCGGCGGGCCTGCCCGCATCGGCGCTGGTGGAAGCATCGAACTATCTGAACGCGCGGCTGCGCGGGCGCACGCTGGACGATGCGCGCGCGGAGATCGCCGCCGCACTGGAAAGCGAACGCGCGGAGCTGGACGCGCTGACCAAGAAGATCGTGGCCGAGGGGCTGGCCACGCTGGCGCCCTCCGGCGGGCAAAGCGCCTCGGATGAAAAGGTGCTGATCGTGCGCGGCGCCTCGCATCTTCTGGAAACCGTGGAAGCGCAGGCCGATCTGGAGCGCATCCGCACCCTGTTCGACGACATCGACCGCAAGAGCGACCTCATTCGCCTGATGGAACTGGCCAAGGACGGCGCGGGCGTGCGCATCTTCATCGGCTCGGAGAACCGGCTGTTCAGCCTTTCCGGTTCCTCGCTGGTGGCGGCGCCCTATGCCAATGCGCAGGGCAAGATCGTGGGCGTCATCGGCGTCCTGGGCCCGACGCGCCTCAATTATGCCCGCATCATCCCGATGGTGGACTACACCGCAAAAGTGGTGAGCCGTTTGCTCGCCTGAGACGTTTGAAAGACATGAGCATGAACGACAACGACGATTACAAGCCCGAAAACGGCGCCGATTCCGAAAATTCGCACGCCGCGGAGCTTGCGGTGCTGGATGCGCTGCGCGCGGAGAACGCGGAGCTTAAAGACCGCGCCCTGCGCGCGCTGGCGGAAACCGAAAACACCCGGCGCATCGCCGCCCGCGAGAAGCAGGAAGCCTCGCAATACGCCGTGACGCGCTTTGCCCGCGACATGGTGGGGATCGCCGACAATTTCGCGCGCGCGCTGGCCGCGCTTCCCGCCGAGAAACTGGCCGCCGCCGATCCGGCGGTGAAGGCGGTGATCGAGGGCGTGGAAGCCACCGAGCGGCAGCTTATGGCGACGCTGGCCAATCACGGCATCAAGCCCGTCGACACCAGCAGCGGCAAGTTCGACCCCAACCTGCATCAGGCCATCGCGGAGGTGCCCGGCAACGGAAAGCCCGGCGGCAGCATCGTGGATGTGGTGCAGACCGGCTATGTCATCGGCGACCGGCTGCTGCGCCCCGCCATGGTGACGGTGGCGCGCAAGGATGGCGGCGAGCCGCCCAAGGTCGATACGCAGGCCTGATCTCTCGACGGACGCCCATGGGGGCGCCATGCTTGCGCCCATGAGCGAAGCGGACCTTGCGGATCTCACCGCGGAATGGGCGCGCACCGACCGGCACGCCTATTTCGAGCAGCGCATTTTCGTGCTGTCGCCGCTGGGCGATTTCTGGACTGCGCTCGCGGTTTTCCTCCTGCTCGGCGGCGCCTTCATCGCCATCGCCGGGATCGAGCATCTGCCGCTGGTGACGCGAGCGGCGAAGGGCATCGCGATTTCAGGCCCTGCGGAAACGGCCTTCGCATTGGACGTCACGCTGAGCGTCGCGCTCTATATTCAGCGCTACACCCGCATGCGCGAGCGCAAGGATTATCCCGCCTTCGTGCGGACGCTCAATCCCGGCGCGATCGAGAAGCACAATGTCGTCATGCTGACCCCAGCGAAGGCGCGGCTGGCACCGGCGACATGGGTTGGGCTTTTCGGCGGCATCATCGCCAGCCCCTTCCTTTATTCCCGTTATCTTGCCAGTCCGGTCCTGCCCGGAATCTTCGCATGGTTCCTCGTGGTGACGACACTGCTCGGCATGGCTTTCACCCGCGGCGTGGAGCTGTCGCGCACCGGCACGAAGAACACGAACCTTGTGATCGCAGAGGAATTGAAGGTCGATCTTCTGCGCATCGACCATCTGTCGGTATGGGGCCGTTCTGCCGCGCGCTTCGCGCTGATCTGGTTCACGGTCGGCGCCGTATCGTGTCTCTTCTTTCTGGATTCCGGACTCAACATCTTCACCGTGGCGCTGGTGGTGCTTTTTCTGGCGCTCGGAGCCTGGGTGTTCCTGCGCACCATGGAGCCGGTGCACCGCAAGATACGCGCCGTCAAAGCCGAAGAGCTGGAGCGGATACGAAGCGAAATCGATTCGGTGCGTCCCGGTACGCGGAACGACGCCAGCGCGGCGGCGCGGCTGCAAAGCCTTCTGGCCTATGAGGCGCGCATCGCCGCCGCACCCGAATGGCCGTTCGACCAGACCACGATTATGCGCGTCAGCGCCTCCGCGCTCATCCTCACCGTGCCGTGGTTCGGGCAGGCGATCGCACAATTCGCCATCGACCATCTCGCGCATTGAGCCGCGAACCGGCATGATGCGGCCATGAGCGCCATCAGAATTGTCGTCGCCGGAGCCGCGGGCCGCATGGGGCAGGCGGTATTGCGCGTCCTCGCCGCATCGCCGGATTTCGCGCTGGCGGGCGCGCTGGTGCGCAAGGGCCATCCCGATCTCGGCGCCGATGCCACCGCGCTGGCGGGCGCGAAACCTTCCGGTGTCGTGCTCACCGACGATGCGTTGCCGCTGCTCGCGCAGGCGCAGGCACTGGTGGATTTCACCACGCCGGAATTGTCCGTCGAACTTGCGGCGCTGGCGGCGCAGGCGCGCATCGTGCATGTGCTGGGCACGACGGGACTCTCCGCGCGCGACGACGAGAAAATCCGCGCCGCCGCGCGCCATGCGGTGATCGTGAAGTCAGGCAATATGAGCTTGGGTGTGAACCTGCTGGCGGCGTTCGCCAAACAGGCGGCGAAGGCCCTGCCCGGTTTCGACATCGAGATCGTGGAGATGCATCACCGCAGGAAAGTGGATGCGCCGTCCGGCACCGCCTTGCTGCTGGGCCGCGCGGCGGCGGACGGGCGCAACATCGCTCTTGAGGATCACGCCGTGAAAGTGCGTGACGGGCAGACTGGCCCGCGCGGCGACGCGGCCATCGGCTTCGCCTCGCTGCGCGGCGGCACCGTGGTCGGAGAGCATGACATCATCTTCGCCGGCGACGGCGAGCGCGTGGTGTTGCGCCATATTGCCGAAGACCGGTCGATCTTCGCCACCGGCGCACTCGCGGCGGCGAAATGGGGACAGGGCCAGAAGCCCGGCCTTTATGCGATGGCGGACGTGCTGGGACTCTGACGCGCTTCGTTGCGCGCCGCTTCCATCGCCAGCATGGAGCGCTTGCGCAGCAGGCCCCAGTGATAGCCGTGCAGCGCGCCGTCGCTGCCCAGCACGCGATGACAGGGGATCAGCCATGACACCGGATTGCGGCCCACCGCCGTTCCCACCGCGCGCGAGGCCTTCGCATCGCCCAGCCGCGCGGCGAGCGCGCCATAGCTCGTCATCCGGCCTTCGGGAATCCGGAGCAGCGCTTCCCACACCTTGATCTGGAACGGCGTGCCGAAGAGGTGCAGGCCGATTTCGCTTTTGCCGCCGCGCTCGAAAATCTTTCGCGCGATGTCTTCGGCGAGTTTCGGGTTCTCGACGAAATCCGCTTTCGGCCAGCGCGCGGTCATGTCGGCGAGCATGCGCGCCTCTTTGCCATCGTCGCCGAAAGCAAGCCCGCAGACGCCTTTGGCTGTCGCCATCACCAGCATGCGGCCGAACGGGCAATCCGCGAAGCCATATTCGATGGAGAGCCCGCGCCCGCCGCGCGCATATTCGCCCGGCGTCATCGCTTCGATCTTCAACGACAGATCGTGCAGGCGCGAGGAGCCCGACAGGCCGGACTCGATCGCCGCATCCATCACGCTGGCGCCGTTCGCCAGTTCGCGCTTGGCATGTTCGAGCGTCAGATGGCCGATGAAGCTTTTCGGGCTGACGCCGACATAGCGCGTGAACAGGCGCTGGAAATGAAAGGGCGAAAGCCCCACCGCGTCGGCGGCATCTTCCAGCCGCGGCTGTTCGGTGTAGCGCTCGGTGAGGAAATGGATGGCGCGTCCGATGCGCCGCCAGTCCCGCGTGGCTTCGAAATCTTCGAGATTGATCAGTTCGCTCATGGGGGAAAGATGGGCGGGTGCAGCCCCATTATCGACCCGTTTCTTGCGCCCCGAAATGGCGGTTTTTTGCCGCCCAAAGTGCCGATTTCAGCCCTTCGGCGAAGCGTTCGCGCACGGACGGGGCGAGAAAATCGCCCACCTGCATTTCCCGCCCATGGCTGCGCAGGAAAAGACGGTTGGAGAACTCCGTCGGCCATTGCAGATCCACGCGCACCCAATAGGGATTGAACTCCGCGCGTTTGACCGCGCCCTTCGCGGGATGCTGCTCGATGCGCAGCGCGGACGGCGTCAAGGTCACATGCTCGAAGCGGCGCGCGGCCAGGGTGCTGGACCGGAATGCCCATGCCAGCAACGCCACATCCAGACCCATGAAGGGCGCGATGGGCCATGCGCCGCGCAAAACGAAATTCAACGCGAAGGCGATATTGACCACCGTGACAACGATGAGGATGACCAGCAGCGCCCGCGGATTCATCGGCGGGCTGGGCCGCAATGTTTCGTCGAGCAGGATGGGATCGCTATCCATGGGAGAAAGATCGTATCGCCCCGCCGCGATGACAAGCCAAAAAGAAAGCCCGCCTTTGGCGGGCCTTCTCACTCAGTCCGGCGGCGGATGGCCGCAACGCCGTTCATAGGCCCGGCGTCCGCCATGATCGCGCCACACCGGATTGCCGAGATCCAGATCGCACGGGTCCGTCGCCGCGCCCAATGCCGCGCCCGCGACACCGCCGATCACCGCACCGGTGCCGGCGCTGCCGGTCACCGACCCGATGGCGGCACCGGCGCCTGCGCCGAGCAGACCGCCCGACAAGGCGCGATCACTCGTGGATGTTCCGCAGCCCGCCAGAACCAGCATGGAGGCCGCCGCGGCGGCGACGGCAAAATTTCTCATACGCATTTCACTGCCTCCTGACTTTGCGTGAGGTCGTGTGGATAACGATGCGCGGTTGGATGGCGTTCCGTCCGCAATCGTGGCTTTTGTGCGGAACCCGGTTTATGGAACTCGCGATGGCGCGCAAATTCACGAAAGCGGAAGCGGCGGAATTCTTCGCACGGCTCAAGAAGCAAATGCCCGAGCCGCGCACGGAGCTGG
This sequence comes from Pseudomonadota bacterium, assembly GCA_018242145.1. Lineage (GTDB taxonomy): Bacteria > Pseudomonadota > Alphaproteobacteria > Micropepsales > Micropepsaceae > Rhizomicrobium. Next base: position 4,422 of record JAFECN010000077.1, on the reverse strand, counting down.
AATACAAGAATCCGTTTACGCTGCTCGTGGCCGTGGTGCTGTCCGCGCAGGCGACCGACAAGGGCGTGAACAAGGCGACGAAAGCCCTGTTCGCGGTGGCCGACACGCCGCAGAAGATGGCCGCGCTCGGCGTCGAGAAACTCACGCCCTACATCAAGACCATTGGGCTTTATCGCAACAAGGCGAAGAACGTCATCGCGCTGTCGAAGGCGCTGATCGAAGAGCATGACGGCAAGGTGCCGAAGGATCGCGACGCGCTGGAGGCGCTGCCCGGCGTCGGCCGCAAGACGGCGAATGTGGTTCTGAACGTCGCCTTCGGCGAGCCCACCATCGCGGTGGACACGCATATCTTCCGCGTGAGCAACCGCACCGGCCTGGCACCCGGAAAGAATCCGCGCGAAGTGGAAGACGCGCTGGAGAAGATCGTTCCCGACCAGTACAAGCTGCACGCGCATCACTGGCTGATCCTGCACGGGCGCTATACCTGCGTGGCGCGCAAGCCCTTATGTCCCGTTTGCGTTGTCCGGGACCTGTGCCGTTACAAGGACAAGACGCGCGAACTTGTTTGATGTCGCGCAATTTATCCGGAAAACCGCTTCACACTTTTCCGAATTGCGCTTCGTGCCCGACAAGACACCGGCTAGGAAACCGCCTTCGCCCCGGCGCGCATCGCGTTGAGGCAATCGATATCGACGGAGGCATCGCGCGGGCGCGGCACCGTTTCGACATGGCGCACCGAGAGCGAGGCGCCCTCCGGGTAGAGAAAGAAGAAGGCCTTGCAGGCGGCCCCATCGTAACGCCACATCTCGATGCCCTTGCCTTCCTTGCGCGTGAACGCCGGATTTCCCATCAGCGTGCGCAGTTGCGCGACGTCGATGCCGGCATAGCCCGCGGGCTCGCCCGGCGGCGGGCCGCTCGGAAGCTGCGCCGTTCCGCCCGCGCAGGCCGCCAGCAGAAGCGCGAATGCCAGAACGGCCGCGATGCGGATCATGGAAAACTCCCGAAATGCTGCGCGGGCCAGCATACACAATGCGCGCGCTTGCGAAGAAGGGGGCGCTCCTCTATTTCCGCCCTGTTCCAGATGCGGATGTGACAGCACCATGACTTCTTCCTTCGATGTCGCCGGGCTCGGCAATGCGATCGTAGATGTGATCGCGCCCGTGGACGATGCGTTTCTGCTCAAGCATCAGATCGCCAAGGGAACGATGACCCTGATCGACGAATTCCGCGCGACGCAGCTTTATGAAGCGCTGAACACCACCGCGGAAACCGGCGGCGGCTCCGCGGCGAACACCATGGCGGGGCTCGCCTCGCTGGGCGGCAACGGCATGTTCGTCGGCAAGGTGAAGCGCGACCGGCTGGGGACAAGCTTTTCGCAGAGCGTGAAGGACATCGGCGTGACCTTCCGCGTGCCGTTCGCGGAGGACGGACCTTCGACCGCCTCCTGCATGATCGCGGTGACGCCGGACGGCCAGCGCAGCATGAGCACCTATCTGGGCGCCTGCCGCGAATTGAAGCCTTCGGACATCGACGAGACAGAGATCGCTTCGGCGCAGGTCGTCTATGTCGAAGGCTATCTGTGGGACCTGCCGGACGCGAAATCGGCGATCCGCAAGGCGATGGCGGCGGCGAAAAAGGCCGGGCGCAAAATCGCCTTCACGCTTTCCGATCCGTTCTGCGTGTCGCGCTGGCGCGCCGAATTTCTCGAACTCCTGAAATCGGATATCGACATCCTGTTCGCCAATGAGGAAGAGGCGAAATCGCTCTACGAAGTCGAGACATTCGACGATGTGTTCCAGCACTTCCACAACTGGCACGGCATCGCCGCGCTGACGCGCTCCGAGAAGGGCTGCGTGGTGGCGCAGCGCCACGACGTGCATGTGATCGACGCCCATCCGGTCGCCAAAGTGGTCGATACGACGGGCGCGGGCGACCAATATGCGGCGGCGTTTCTCTACGGCCTGACGCATGGCAAGCATCTGGCCGATTGCGGACGGCTAGGCTCCCTCGCCGCCGCCGAAGTGATCTCCCATTACGGCGCGCGGCCGGAGACATCGCTCAAGGCATTGGCGAAGGATGCCGGTCTGCTCTGATCACGCCCTGGGCGTCTTCAGCCACGCGAGGACGAACAGCACGAACCACGCCCCGTCCAGCAGGCTGCCGTAGAGCGGCCCGCCCGGCGGAAGCTGTCCGGTGTGATAGAGCCACAGGCCGGGCAGGAAGAAGCCGAGCTTCTCCACGAAAGTGACCGGCATCAGCGCCCGCCAGCGCACGGGATCGCGCGCGATCAGGAGAAAGCCGATCTGCCAGGCCAGCGCGGTGCCATAGAAGCCGTAATAGAATTCCGGGTGGTTCAGCGGCGGCGTGACCATTGATGCCAGGAAAAATCCCGGCACCAGAATGAGCAGGCCGTAAAGTCCCGAAATCGCGTAAACCCAGCGCGCGAACCGCATGTCTATTCCCCGATGATGTGCAGCGCGATCTGTCGCGTATGCGGCCGGTCGCGATGCTCGAACAGGTAAAGCCCCTGCCATGTGCCGAGCAGCCATTCTCCGCCCTGCACGGGGATCGACAAAGAGGTTTGCGTGAGCGCGGCGCGGATATGCGCGGGCATGTCGTCCGGGCCTTCGGTGGTGTGGCGGTAGAGGCTCATGTCGCGCGACACGATGCGGCGCATGAAATTTTCCAGATCGTGCAGAACGTCGGGATCGGCATTCTCCTGAATCAGCAGCGACGCCGAGGTGTGGCGCACGAAACAGGTGAGAAGGCCGTCGCGGATGCCGGACCCCGACACGAAGCGTTCCGCATCGGCGGTGACATCGTAAAGGCCTGGACCTTTCGTGTGCACCGCGAGCGTGTGGAATGCCTGGTTCATCGGTTCTTGCGCAGATAGACATACAACGCGCCATCGCCGCCATGGCTGCGATGGGCGGGGCGCACATCGGCGACCAGCCCGGCGATATCCGGTTCCGAAAGCCAGCGCGGGGCGAGATGGCGCAAAATCCCGCGGCGGCTGTCCATGCTGAACGGCGCGTCCGGCGCGGACTCCCTGGCGCCTTTGCCGGTGACGACGATCACCAGCCTCAGCCCGCGCGTCCACGCGCTGCGGATGAAGGCGGTGAGCGTGGTATGCGCCGCCGTTTCCGTCATGCCGTGCAAGTCGAGGCGCGCCTGCGGCGCGATCTCGCCGCGCTTCAGGCGCTCGGCGGTGCGCCCGTTCAGGCCGCCGGACGTGAAACGCGATTTGGATTCCGGCTGTTTCCTTGTCAGCAACGACGGCGCGAGGGGCGTGGCTTGCTGGTATGCGCTCTCGAACAGCTTGCGCTCGTCGTCGCTGACGGATCGTTTGCGCGTCATGGCAGCGGAAAATCCTTCGACGGGCCAAGTTTCGCCGCCACCGCTTTGGGCAACAGCACATAGAGTTGCCCCGCCGCTTTCATGCGGCCCGCGATGGAGGCGGCATCGGCGCCGAACCCCCAGAACACATCGCCGCGCACCGCGCCCTTGATCGCACCGCCGGAATCCTGCGCCACCATCAGGCGATGGAAGGGATGGGGGCCACGCGACGGGTCCGCATCCGGCCGCGTGGCGGCGACAAACATCGGCGCGCCGAGCGGATGCAGTTTCATGTCCACCGCCAGACTCGCCGCCGCCGTGAGCGGAACGCCTTCGCTGCCGATAGGCCCCGCGCCCGGATCGGTGATCGGCGCCTCGCGGAAGAAGATGTAGGACTTGTCGGTTTCCATCACGCGCTGCGCATCCTGCGGATGATCCTTCAGCCATTTGCGGATCACCTGCATGGACATGCCGTCGCGCGGCACGCCCATGTCGATCAGCGTCTTGCCGATGGCGGTGTAAGGCTGGCCGTTCTGCGAATCGTAATTCACGCGTGCCCAGGAGCCGTCATCGAAGCGCACGCGGCCCGACCCCTGGATGTGCAGAAAGAACACCGACACCGGATCGCTCGCATAGAACAGGATTTTCGCCTGCCGGATTCCTTGCGCGTCGATCTGCGCGCGATCCGGGCATTTCACCAGCGTGTGGCCGTCAACGCAGCCGGTGAAGCGGCGGCCCTGCAGATCGTCCAGAAACGCGCCGACATCGACCTGCACGAGATTGTCCGGCGTTGCATAAACCGGCGTCTGGTAAGCGCCGTGCTGCGTGCGGCTGGCCGCGATCTGCGCTTCGTAATAGCCGGTGAAGGTGCCGTCGCGATCATCGCCAGCGCCGATGGCGACGGGCTGCGCCCAGCTTTCGAAGAAGCGGCGCGCGGCAGCGGCGCTCGTATTCCCCGATGGGAGCGCATGACAGGCCGCAAGCCAGTCCCCCACATGTCCGGCATAACCGATACCGCCCATCCCCGCGCCCGGCGGCTTTTGGGAGAGCGCCCCGCAGGACCGCGCGAAGGCCGAAAGCGCGGCG
>JAFECN010000076.1 GCA_018242145.1 Pseudomonadota bacterium | reverse complement strand
CTCAACCCGCCGCGCCCCCATGCGCCGAAGGCGGCAAAAACGAAGAAAAAAGAAAACGATTCAGATGACGAAGATGCAGACTGAGACATCACCTCCCCCTTGTGGGGAGGGCGAAAAAGCGAAGCTTTTTCGGGTGGGGGGCATGGTGCGAGACGGCCTCCCCCCACCCAAAAAATCCTTCGCTGCGCTTGGATTTTTTGACCTCCCCACAAGGGGGAGGTGATTCATGGGTTTCAAATGCGGCATCGTCGGCCTGCCCAATGTCGGCAAATCGACCCTCTTCAACGCGCTCACGCAAACCGCTGCGGCGCAGGCGGCGAATTATCCGTTCTGCACCATCGAGCCGAATGTTGGCGATGTGGCGGTGCCCGATCCGCGCATTGAAAAGCTGGCATCCATCGCCAAATCCGCCGAGATCATCCCGACGCGCATCACCTTCGTGGACATCGCCGGGCTGGTGCGCGGCGCCTCCAAGGGCGAAGGCCTCGGCAACCAGTTCCTCGCCAACATCCGCGAAGTGGACGCGGTAGTGCATGTGCTGCGCTGCTTCGAGGATGACGACATCACCCATGTCGAGAACCGCATCGATCCCGTCGCGGACGCCGAGACGGTGGAAACCGAATTGATGCTCTCCGATCTGGAGAGTCTCGAAAAGCGCGTGGTGCCGATCGAGAAGAAAGCCAAGAGCGGCGAGAAGGAAGCCAAGGAACAACTCGCGCTGATGATGAAGGCGCTGGTCTTGCTGCGCGAGGGCAAGCCCGCGCGGCTGGCCGACCTCACGCCGGAAGAGCGTGCGCCGTTCGGCCAGATGGGCCTGCTCACCTCCAAGCCTGTGCTTTATGTCTGCAATGTCGAAGAAGGCTCGGCGGCGGCGGGCAACACATTCTCCGCCGCCGTGCAGGACATGGCGAAGAAGCAGGGTGCCGGCGCGGTGGTCATCTCCGCGCGCATCGAGGAGGAAGTGGCGCAGCTTCCGGCGGAAGAGCGCACCGAATTTCTTTCCGCCGTCGGGTTGGAAGAACCGGGCCTGAACCGGTTGATCCGCGCGGGCTATACGCTGCTCGGCCTCATCACCTTCTTCACCGTGGGGCCGAAAGAAGCGCGCGCCTGGACGGTGACGCAGGGATCGAAGGCGCCGCAGGCCGCGGGCGTGATCCACACCGATTTCGAGCATGGCTTCATCCGCGCCGAAACCATCGCCTATGACGATTATGTCGCGGGCAACGGCGAAGCGGGCGCGCGCGACGCGGGAAAATTCCGGCTGGAAGGCAAGGATTACGTCGTGCAGGATGGCGACGTGATGCATTTCCGGTTCAATGCTTAGGATGTGGGCTTGAGCAAAAAGAAACTGCCGCCCGCGACCGCGATTACCATCGACGGCCATGAACTGGCGTGGACGGTTCTGCGCGATACGCAATGGTCGTCGCAGGACGATTATCAGGGCATCACGATCTCGGTGCGCCGGATCGGGCCGGAACGGCGCGAGCTTCTGCTGAAATATCCGTTCCTCGGCGCGAAGCCGAACGGCAAGTGGCACATTCCCGAAAAGCTGAAGGTGACGCCGAAGATCGTGGAAGCGGGCGTCCGCGAAGCACTGGAAGCCGGATGGGACCCGGACTCGCGCGGCAAGGTGTTCACCTGGTTCGTGGAGAAGCCGGAATGAGCGGGCCCTTGTGTTTCGAAGATTTCGCGGTCGGCCGCGTGTTCGATTGCGGCACTTACGCGCTGACGAAAGAGGACGTGTTCGAATTCGCATCCGAGTTCGATCCGCAGCCGCATCATCTGGACGAAGACGCCGCGAAGGCTTCGATGCTGAAGGGGCTGTCCGCGTCCGGCTGGCATGTCTGCGCCATCGCGATGCGGATGCTGGCGGATGGCGTGATCCTGAAAGCGAAAGGCCTTGGCGGCGTCGGCGCGCCGGAAGGCCGCTGGATGAAACCCGCGCGGCCCGGCGAAACCCTGCGCATGGAAGCGGAAGTCATCGATGCCAAGCCGTCCGGCAGCAAGCCCTTCGGCCTTGTGACCTTCGAATGCCGCATGTTCGACAGCCACGAGCAGATCGCGATGATCTCCATGACGCCCATCATCGGGAAGCGCGCATGAGCTGGTGGGAAGACATCGCAATCGGCACGCGCCGCGAGTTGGGCAGCTACACCTTCACGCAGGACGAGATCATCCGCTTCGCGCAGAAATACGACCCGCAGATTTTCCACCTCGATCCGGAAACGGCGGAAGAAACGATGTTCGGCGGGCTGATCGCCAGCGGCTGGCACACTGCCGCCATCTGGATGAAGCTCGCCATCGCCGACCGCGAGAAAAGCAAAGCCGCGGGCAATCCCTTGCAGCGCGCGGGCGTTTCGCCGGGCTTCGAGGATTTGAAATGGCTCAAGCCCGTGCGGCCGGGCATGACGCTCACCTATTCCAACGAGGTGATCGAGAAAGTGGCGCTGAAGTCGCGGCCCGACATGGGCATCGTCAAAAGCCGGAACGAAGCGCGGGACGAGAACGGCACGGTGGTTTTCAGCTTCATCGGCAAAGGCTTCGTGCAACGGCGGCCGAAGGAAAATTGATTCACGCAGAGCCGCAGAGACGCGGAGTTCATTTACGCCGTTTCCGGCTTGTGCAATCTCAAGGACTTCTGGCGCGCAAAGCGCGCCGATAAAACGGATAAACGCGCTTCTTGCAAGTAGCGAAGAACTCCGCGTCTCTGCGCCTCTGCGTGCGATATTTTGCGAAGCTTTGACGGTTGCGCGCCGCCATTGCCACGCGCTCTAATGGCGGCAGACCATTGGAGGAAAGCCATGTCCCTGCGCGGCAAGATGATCAAAATGAAAATGAGCGATGGCGCCGAGATCGGCGTTTATCATGTCGATCCGGCGGGCGCGCGGCGCGGCGGGCTGGTGGTGATCCAGGAAATCTTCGGCGTCACCGAACACATCAAGGAAATCTCCGACAAGTTCGCTGCGGAAGGCTATGAAGTGCTGGCCCCCGCGCTCTACGACCGCGAAGCGCCAGGGCTGCAGGCCAGCTACACGCCGGAAGACATCCAGAAAGCGATCAAGATCGCGCGCGGCGAACATCCCTTCGATCTGTCCATCAAGGACACGCAGACCTGCATCGACGCGCTGAAGGGCAAGGGTCCGGTGTTCATCACCGGCTTCTGCTATGGCGGATCGGTGACATGGGCGGCGGCGTGCCGCTGCGACGGCCTGGCGGCGGCATCCGCCTATTACGGTAGCCTTATTTCGCAGATGGCGAACGAGACGCCCAAATGCCCGACCATCTGCCATTTCGGCAAGCACGATCACGGCATCCCGATGGATCAGGTGGAAAAGGTGAAAGCGGCGCATCCCGAGGTGCCGGTGTATGTCTATGACGCCGGCCACGGCTTCAACTCCGACCGCCGCGACGACTTCAACGAAGAAGCCCACAAGCTCGGCTGGAAGCGGACGATCGATCTGTTCCGCGCGAATGGGGGCTGACACCTCCTCCGTCATGGCCGGGCTTGACCCGGCCACCCATCCGCCGCGTGTCCACGCGGCGAAGATATGAGAAATGCGGAAGGGCTACGTTTATATCCTGACGAACAAGCCGTATGGCACGCTTTATACAGGCGTGACGCACGACATGCCTGCGCGACTCGATGCGCATCGCCGTGGAGTCGGATCCACGTTCACGAAGAAGTATGGGCTTACGCGGCTGGTCTATTATGAAATCCACGATCTTGTCACTGACGCAATCTAGCGCGAGACAAGCATCAAGCGGTGGAAGCGCGACTGGAAGATCGAACTGATCGAGAAGATGAATCCCGATTGGAAAGAGCTGGATTATACGCTGATATGAATCATTCGCGCGCGGACGCGCGCGGGATGGGTGGCCGGGTCAAGCCCGGCCATGACGTGTGAGGTGGTTCGAGCGTTTTATCGGAGAGACGCTTCGATATTCCCGCCATCGACGGTGATCACGCCCGCCGTCGTCTTTTCCGCATGGGCGAGATAGACGAAGGCTTCGGCGACTTCTGAGGCATAGACTTCGCGGCCCAGAAGATTGCCGCCCATATAGTCTTTCTCGGAGAGGCCGCGGGCTTTCGCGCGCTGCGCCACCATCTCGTCGGTCAGCAGGCCTGAGCGGATGCGGTCGGCGTTAACGGCGTTGGAGCGGATTCCGTCCTTACCGTAGTCGAGCGCGTATTGCTTCATCAGGAATAGGGTCGCGGCTTTGGGCAAGCCATAAGGCCCGAAATCCTTGCCGGGGTTCACGGCCTGCTTGGAGGTGTTGAACAGCAGGCAGCCGCCGGTGCCCTGCGCTTTCATCACATGGATGGCGGCCTGCGCCACCGATTGATGGGCGAAGAAATTCAGCTCGAAGCTCTTGCGCAAAACCTCGCCGTCCACTTCGCCGATCCTGCCCTGCCACGCCGCGCCTGCGTTGGAGACGACGATGTCCACGCCGCCGAACGCTTCCACCACCTTGTCGAAGGCGGCTTTCACGGCGGCCGGATCGGTGACATCGCAAGCAATCGCCAGCGCGTTTTTGTGAATGGCCTTGGCGGCTTTCAGCGCCGCGTCGTGATCGCGGTCGAGCACGGCAACTTCCGCGCCCTCCGCCGCCATCGCTTTCGCCGTGGCCGCGCCGATGCCGGAGCCGCCGCCGGTGACGACGCAGACCTGCCGCGCCAACACCTTCTCCGCGCCCTTGCCGAGCTTGGCCTGTTCCAGCGACCAGTATTCGACCTCGAACATGTCCGCTTCGCTGATCGGCTGGTAGGAGGTCACGCCTTCGGCATTGGTGATGACTTCGACGGTGTTCTCCGCGATATCGGCGGCGATGGCGGCATCTTTCGCGCTCGCGCCGCAGCCGAACAGGCCGACGCCGGGAACGAGGATCACGCGCGGCAGCGGATCGAGTTCCTTCTTCTTCGAATTCATGGCCGCGTTGTGGCGCGCGAAATAGGCGTGATAGTCGGCGACATATTTGGCCACCGCCGCTTCCACCGCCTTCTTCCACTCGTCCAGCTTGTGCGCATCCGGCGCGGGCACGACAAGCGGAGTGTTCTTGGTGCGGATGGTGTGGTCCGGCGTCACCACGCCGATCTGCGAATAGCGCGAAAGCTCCGCGCCGTTCACATAGTTCAGGATTTCCGGGTTGGTGCGGAAGCAGAGGATCTGGCGTTTCACCGTGCCGGCCTGCTCGTTGCGTTCGAGGGCGACGCTCCCGCGCAGGATCGGTGCGATGTCGGCCACGCGCGCGATATGCTTCGGCAATTCCGCCTGCTTCAGGGGCTTGCGGTGCTTCGCGAGATAGTCTTCCGCCATCGTCACGAATGCGATCATCT
>JAFECN010000075.1 GCA_018242145.1 Pseudomonadota bacterium | reverse complement strand
TTGATGTTGCCATAGAAGGGGCTGATGTTGCCCCAGAACGGGCTGATGCTGCCGTAGAAGGGATTGATGTTCCCGTAGAACGGATTGATCGAACCGTAGAATGGATTGATGTTGCCGTAGAACGGATGGATTTTCGGATCGTTCGCGGTAGCCGGCGCGTCCAGCACAAGGTCGTTGGCCGGCGGGAGCACGGTCGAAACCGTGGACGTGACCGGCTTCAGAACATTGGACAGCAGGCCCGCCGATGCCGGCTGTGCCGACAGAAGGCATCCCAGCGCGGCGCTCGCCAGCAGATATTTCCGCATCATCCCCACAACCCCAACGCACGAATGTTTTTATTCGCGTAAAATTTGCGACAGGGGCTATGAAGCGCGGGTTAAAAATTACGCAGACGGCAACGGTTTGAAAACGATCGGTAAACGACAGCTTTCCCGGATCGTACACGCAGCGCGCGTTTACCGTGCAAATCGCGAAAACGCGCCATGCTTCGCGCGGCGTTTACGATGCCTTTGCCGTCACCGTCTGTGCGTCTGCGATCACGCGGTCGGCGGGAAGATGGACGCGGGCGGTCGTTCCCCCGCCGATTTCGCTGAAAAGTGTAAACGTGCCGCCATGCAGCTCGACCAGCGACTTCACGATCGGCAGCCCCAGGCCGATGCCGCCATGCGAGCGGGCATAGGCGCTTTCCGCCTGCCCGAACGGCTCCAGCACCAGAGACAGCATCTGCGGCGAGATGCCCGTGCCGTCGTCGCGCACCACCAGATCGATGCCGTCGCCCGTGTCCTCGATCACGATGTCGATCCGTCCGTCCGGCGCGGTGAACTTCACCGCATTCGAAAGAAGATGGGTCGTGACCTGCCGCAAGCGGCCTTCGTCGCCGCGGAGGCGCGCGCCGCCGCTGCGATCCTCCACGCGGACGGTCTTTTGCTGGAGCGGCATGTCGGTTTCGACATCGTGCCGCGCGGCATCCGCGATCCCGGCCAGCGTCACTTCGTCTTCGCTCAGCCGCACGCCGCCGGAGTCGATGTTCGCCATGTCGAGAATGTCGTTCAGGATCACCAGCAGCTTGCGGCCGCCCTGGTTGATGTCCGTCGCATATTCCTGCGTCTTTTCCGGGCGCAGCTTGCCGGTGGTCAGAAGGCTGGAGAAGCCGATGATGGCATTGAGCGGCGTGCGCAATTCGTGGCTCATATTGGCGAGGAAGTGGCTCTTCGCCAGATTTGCCTTTTCCGCCGTGAGCTTGGCGACGCGCAATTCCGCCTCGACCTCGATGCGCCGCGCGATCTCGATGTCGCGCTCGTTCAGGGTTCCGCGCAATTCGTTGCGGTGGCGGCGCAGCGTCATGTGGCGCCAACTGATCCAGAGCAGCAGGAGAAGCCCGGCCAGCAGCGCCGCCGCGAACACGGTGCGCTGCATGGCCGCGCGGGATTCGCGCAGGCTGATGTCGCGCTTGAGCTGCTCGGATTTCAGATGCTCGATCTCGAATTTCTGGTTGGCGAATTCGAAATGGGCGTTCATCAGCGCCAGATTGGCGGAGGCGGTCAGCGAGCGGCCCTGATCGTCCAGCCGCTTGAACGCCTCCAGATGCGCCAGCGCCAGCGGATAATTTCCGGCCGCCTTGTAGATCCGATAGGCGATTTCGTGCATGTCGCGAAACGCCGAAACAGTCGTCTTGAGGTCGATGCCTTTGAACGCGCGGTCGATGTCGGCAACCGCGGCATTCAGGTGTCCGCGCAGGAAATCGGTTTCGCCCTTCACGCTCCAGACGAACGGGGCGCCGCCGCTTTCGTCCTTCGGTCCCAGAAGCGTCAGCGCGCGGTTGGCGGTAGTTTCAGCCTCCGCGAAGCGATGACTTCTGGCATACGCCGCGGCGAGATTGCTGAGAATATTGGCCTCGAGATAGGGGCTCTTCATCGTCCGCGCGATTTTCAGCGCCTCGGTGAAGTCTTCGATGGCTTCTTTGTAACGACCCTGTTCTTGTAGTGCGAAACCGATGTTGTTCGCAGCGGAAAGCTGGAACATGGGTTCGTCGGAATAAACCTTGGATGCGCGTTTATAATATTCGATGGCGCGGTCGAAATCGTGCGCCTTTTGATAAATCGAGCCGAGCCCCATCAAGGCGATGGATTGATAGCGTGGGACGTTCAGGCGCAGGAAAACATCATAGGCGCGCTGATAGCTCTTCAGCGCCTGACCGATGTCGCCGCTCGCATCGGCGAGGCGCGCGCGGGAGAGCGAGAGATTTCCGGTCAGCGCCGTGGTCTTGCCGTCGACATCGGCCAGTTGAACGGCCTTCTCGATGGCGCGATGCGCCTCGTCGAGTTTGTTGAGCCGGGTGAGGGATTCGCCTTCGAGCCAGAGGCTGGTGGCCAGCGCTTCGTTCTTTTCGGCCGATGCTTTCATCGCCTGCGCCAGCGTGTCGGCCTGCCGCGCTTTTTCCAGCGCCGCGTTGGGATCGGCGTTCATCGCTTTCTTGGCGTCGGCGATGGACGTGTCGAACGCAGACGCGGGCGCGGCCGCGCGCGCATCCGCGCCCGCGAGGACAGCCGCGCAGGCAAGCGCAAACAATACCGCTTTCGACATGGTCCGGTGCTCCTGCCGGTCAGACTGCCGAAAGAGTGTTTAGGAACGCTTAGTAAGATCGTTACCGAATGCCGAACGCGGCTGGTTGACACCCCTGCCGGGCCGTTTCCTATGAGGCATGGCGCGGGCACGAACGATTCGGACTTCCGGCCGCAGAAGCGATCGCATGCTTCTGGGCGTCGAAGCGATTTTCTGGCTCGTCCTGGCGTTGGCGGTGGCTCTCGGGGGCCGATACGCACTGGCGGGCATGCCGATGCTGATGAGTGCGCTGGTGCCGCCGGGCCTGATGGCCGCGGAAGCGGGGCCGCCCGTCAAAGCGGTGGCCGCATTCCCGATCACCGTCCGGGCCGATAGCGGTCTCTATGCACCCCGCGTGCTTGCTGCCGGTCCCGGCTTTCCGCAATGGCTGGAGGCGCGCGTCGCTTTCGCGAAGACCACCGGCGTCTCTTCGGACGGCGTCGTGCCGCGTCCTGTTCCGGCCATCGCCATCGTCATCGACGATCTGGGCGCCGACGGCATCGACACCCGCCGCGCCATCGCCTTGCCGAAGGCGGTAAGCCTTTCCTTCCTTCCTTATCCCGCCGCCGCGCCGCAATTCGCGCGCGAGGCTTTGCGAGCGGGGCATCAGGTGCTCGTTCACGTTCCCATGGAGCCGGACGGCCGCACCGATCCGGGGCCGAACGCGCTGCTGACATCGCTCGATGCCGCCGCCAACAACGCGCGCCTCGATTGGGCGCTGTCGCGCATTCCCGGGTTCTCCGGCATCAACAACCATGAAGGCAGCCGCTTCACGGCGGATCGCGCGGCGTTGATCCCGGTGATGGCGCATATCGCCGACCGGCATGTCTTCTTTCTGGACTCGCGCACCTCGGCGGACACGCAGGTCGTCACGCTGGCGCGCGCCTTCGGCGTGGCGAGCGCGGGCCGCGATGTCTTTCTGGACGATACGATTTCCCCGCAGGCCATCGCCGCGCAGCTTGCACGGGCGGAAACGATCGCGCGGGAGCAGGGCGTCGTCATCGCCATCGGGCATCCACACCCCGAAACGATGGCCGCGCTGGCGCGCTGGACGGCTGAGGCCGCCTCGCGCGGCTATGAACTGGTGACGGCGCGCGATGCGATCCGCCTCAAGACGGAACGCGAGGTCCGTTCCCTCGATGCATCATTGTCCGCGGCGCGCTGAACTCGCGTAGCGCACGGCTTCGTCGGCCGCCGCCATCAGCGCCTTGGCCTTGTTCACGGTTTCCTGAAACTCGGCTTCGAGATCGCTGTCCGCCACCACGCCGCCGCCCGCCTGCACATACATGACGCCGTCCTTCACCACGGCGGTGCGCAGCACGATGCAGGTGTCCATCGCGCCGTTCGCCGCGAAATAGCCGACCGCGCCCGCATACACGGCGCCGCGCTTTTCCGTCTCGAATGTGTCGATCAGTTCCATGGCGCGGATTTTCGGCGCGCCGGAGAGCGTGCCCGCGGGCAGTCCCGCCGCCAGCGCGTCGATGGCGTCGAGGCCGGGCCGGATCTTGCCTTCCACATTCGACACCAGATGCATCACATGGCTGTAGCGCTCGATGAAGAAGCTGTCGGTCACCGTCACCTGTCCGACATCGGCCACGCGGCCCACATCGTTGCGGCCCAGATCGACCAGCATCAGATGTTCGGCGCGTTCCTTGGGGTCGTTCATCAGTTCGGCGGCGAGCGCGTTGTCGGCCTCCTGCGTCGCGCCGCGTTTGCGCGTGCCCGCGATGGGGCGGATCGTGACGACGCCATCGCGCAGCCGCACGAGGATTTCCGGCGACGATCCTACGATGGAGAATCCCGGAAAGGCGAGGTGATAGAGGAACGGCGACGGATTGAGCCGCCGCAGCGCGCGATAGAGCGCAAACGGCGGCAGCTTGAATTCGCGGCGGAAGCGCTGGCTCGGCACCACCTGAAACACATCGCCCGCGCGGATGTATTCCTTCGCGCGTTCCACGATCTTCAGATAGTCGTCATGGGTCGTGTTGGAATCGATCTGCGTGACGGACGGCAGGTTCTCCGGCGGCTGCGGCGCGGCGGGGGCAGGGCGCTCCAGATCGCCGATGGCATCGTTCAATCGTTCCGACGCGCGGGCATAGGCTGCGCGCGCATCCACGCCCGCTTCCGGCCACACCGGCGACACCAGCACGATCTCGTCGCGCACATTGTCGAAGATCGCCACGATGGTCGGCCGCAGCATGATCGCATCGGGCAGACCCAGCGGATCGGGCGGCGGCGGGCCGAGCTTCGGCTCGATCAGCCGCACCATGTCGTAGCCGAGATAGCCGAACAGCCCCACCGCCATCGGCGGCAGCGACGGATGCAGGTCCATCTGCGTCGCTTTCACGAGGCGGCGCAGCGATTCCAGCGGCCTGTCGGCAAGCTCCGCAGGCTCGAACCGGCTCGCATCGGCGCGCGCATGGCGGTTGATCTCGGCTTTGCCGTCGCGGCAGCGCCAGATGAGATCGGGCTTCAGCCCGATGATGGAATAACGTCCGCGCGCTTCGCCGCCCTGAACGCTCTCCAGCAGAAAGGCGTTGTCGCGGCCTTCGCCGAGCTTGAGGAACGCGCTGACCGGCGTTTCGAGGTCGGCGATCAGCCGCGCATGAAGGGCCTGTGGGCGTCCGGCGTCGTAGTTGCGCGCGAACGTCGCGAAATCCGGTTCAATCGCCATCGGTCGTTCACGAGCCTTCGTCCGATCCGGTGCCGGCGATGCGGTCGGCGTTCGCCTGGTTGATCTTCACGTTCTGCTGCGCGCGGGCCGATGCTGCGAGGAAGGTCGAGAAATCTTCCGCAGACTGCGCGCTCAACTGCTGCGCGCCCGCGCGGAATTGCGGCGACGAGGCGGGAAGCGGGCGATGGAACACGCCGGTGACGCGCGCCACGATATAGCTGCCGTTGGGTCCCGGCGCCGCCACCGCCGTGCCGGGCGGGGCGTCGAACAGCTTGGTGACGACGGCGGGCGGCAGGGTTTCGCCCGGCTGCTGCTGCGTTCCGCCGTCGCGATAGAGGCGGCCGGATTTCTGCACCGGCGTTCCGGCGGCGGCGGCCGCGGCGTCCAGATTGTGCTGCTTGTCAGCCTCGGCCGCGAGCGCATCCGCCTTGGCGACAAGCGCCTTGCGGCGCTGCTCCGCCGTCCATTGCGCGGCGGCGGCCACGCGCACCTGATCCAGCGGCTTGAGCTTGGGCGGAATCTGCCCGTTGACCTTGATCACATAGAGCTTGCCGTCCTTGGTGGTGAAAGGATCGCCGTCTTCGCCCACTTCGGCGGCAAAGATCTGCTTGAGGACGTCCGGATCGCCCGCCAGCGGCGTCTTGCTGCCGTCCGGCGCAAGGCCGTTCGCATCCACCGCCGCCAGATGCCCCGTCTTCATGCCGACCTTCTTGCCCGCCTCGATGAGTTCCAGGCCGCCGCTATTGGCGTCGGTATAGGCGTTGGCGATGTCGTTCAGCTTGGCCTGTGCCAGTTGCGCGGTGACGCTCTTGGTGATGTCGGGCTTTTCGTCCTCGAACGTCTTGTTGATCGCGGGCGTGATCTTGGTGACGTGCAGCAGCACCCAGCCGGAAAGGTTCTTCTGCGGCGCCGTCACGCCCCCTTCGGCGAGCGCGAACACGGCCGGGCCGCGCGTCGCCAGATCGTCCTTGCTGACGGTGCCCAGATTGTCCACCGGCGTGCCCAGCGCCTTCGCTTCGTTGGCAAAGGAGGTGCCGGCGTCGATCTTCGCTTTCGCGGCCGTCGCGTCGGCTTCTGTCTTGAACGTGATCTGCTCGACATCGCGCTTTTCCGGCACGCTCAGGCCGAAACGCGGATCGTCCTTCATCAGCTCATATTGCTGCTTGAGTTGCGTGTCGGTCGGCTTGATCTGGTCGGCGATATCGTCCGGCCCGACCCCCGCGTAATCGACCTCGCGATATTCCGGCGTGCTGAACTGTTTGGGGTGGCTCTTTATATAAGCCGTCAGTTGCGCGTCGGTGGGCGCGGGCACCTCCGCGGCGGCACTCGGCGGAAGAACGACGTAATCCGCCGCCCGCACCTCGTTCAGAAACGAGAACAGGGCATCGACATAGCCCGTCGGCAGTGCGAAGCCCGCGCTGGCGGCGTCCAGAAGCTGGCTGCGCGTGAGATCGGCGCGCACAAGTTCGAGGAAACCCTGTTCGGTATAGCCCCTGTCGCTGATGACGCGCAGGAAGGTGTTGTGATCGAAGCTGCCGAGCGGACCGGCGAAGCCGCGCACCGACCGGATCTCCTGCACGACCGGTCCGTCTCCCGTCGAAAGGCCGAGGCGCTGGGCTTCGTTGTCCAGCGCGATGCGGTTCACCATGCCCTGCAACACCTTCGCGGGGATGCCCAACTTCTGCGCGGTTTCGGGCTGCATCTGGCGGCCCTGCGCGTCGACCTGATTTTTGAGCGTGTTGTTGTAGTCGCGCTGATAGACCTCCGAAGGGATCGTCACCCCGCCCACCGTCGCCACGCTGGTGTCGGTGGTGCCTTTGAAAATATCGGCGATGCCCCACACGCCGAAGCTCAGGCCGAGCAGCCCCATGAAGATCGAGGAGATCCACGACTTGGAGTATCGGCGCATCGTCTGAAGCATGGAAAAACCCGGTAAGTGGCGGCGAAAGGCGGCGAATGATAGGGAGGGGGTGTAGCAGGGGCAAGGCGCCGCGCAAATGGGCAAATCGGCAATCCAGCCGGGGCTCGGGCGCGGTTACCCGATCGCGCGCCCCGCGCCGAGGGTTCGAGGGAAACGATGCGTCAGTTGATTGCCGGAAACTGGAAGATGAACGGGACGAGCGCCGCGCTCGGCGAGATCGAAGCGGTTTGCGAGATGGTCACCGCAAGGCCCCCGGCCTGCGACGTGCTGATCTGCCCGCCCGCGACGCTGATCGCGCGCGCCGCCGCGCAGGCGAAGGGGCGCATCGCCATCGGCGGGCAGGATTGCCATGCGCAAGTCTCCGGCGCATTCACCGGCGACATCAGCGCCGAGATGCTGAAGGACGCGGGCGCCTCGGCTGTCATCGTCGGCCATTCCGAGCGCCGCCAGTATCACGGCGAAACCGACGCGATGGTCATGGCGAAGGCGCAGGCCGCATGGCGCGCCGGTCTCATGGCCATCATCTGCATCGGCGAGACGGAGGCGCAGCGCGTTGCCGGTCACGCGCTTCATATCTGCAGCGGTCAGATCGACAACAGCGTGCCCGACGGGCTTACGGCGTCCAACACCGCGATCGCCTATGAGCCGGTCTGGGCGATCGGAACCGGGCGCACGCCCACCTCTCAAGAAATCGCCGAAGTTCACGATCACATCCGCACATGCCTGACAAAGCGTTTCGGAAAAGGCGAGGGCGCAGCGACGCGCATTCTCTATGGCGGTTCCATGAAGCCGTCGAATGCCGCGGAAATCCTCGCGATATCCAATGTCGGCGGCGGATTGATCGGCGGTGCGAGCCTGAAGGCGCAAGACTTCGGCGCAATTTTCAACGCTTCTTCCGCGAACCCTTAACCAGTTCGGCCCACCGTTCTTTAACGTCCCAAACGTCATTCTTACGACAATTGGAATCAAAAGAGCGGGATTCATGCCGCGGCTATCCTACGATACCGCAGAAACGCTGATCTACGACCCCGTCGCCGCCAACCGCACGGCGACGCGCTCGCTGCTCTATACGCTGGGCTTCCGCCGCATCGAAACCGTGTCGTCGCTGAAAGACATGCACGACAGCATGAAGCGCCGTCCGCCGGATCTGGTGCTGTGCGAGGCGCAGGGCGTCGAATCCGAATTGTGCCAGATGATCCAGGATCTGCGGCAGGGCGCGACCGGATATAACCCATTCGTCGTGATCATCGTCACGGCCTGGGAAAACTCCGGTGCGCTGGTGTCGAGCGTGATCAATTCGGGCGCCGACGACCTGATCCTGCGGCCCTTCTCGGCCTCGACGTTGGGCACGCGCATCCTCAGCCATGTCGAGCGCCGCAAGAGCTTCGTCATCACCACCGATTATGTGGGGCCGGACCGCAACAAGGACCCGCACAAGCGCTCCAACGTGCAGCTTTTCCATCCGCCCAATTCGCTGAAGCTGAAGGTCAAGGAGCCGATGACCTCCGAAGAGGCGGCGCAGCGGCTGGGCGTGATGCTGAAATCCGCGCGCGAAATGCTGAACACCGAGAAGCTGCGGCGCGATGCGTTTCAGGTTTGCATTCTCTGGCGCCTGGTGCAGGACAACCCGCCCGGCACCCAGCGCCACGACGCCGACCTCGCCAAGCTGCGCGATCTGACCCGCAACGTGATGGAGCGCTGCGCCGATACCGACTACCGGGCGGCGGTCGAGCACTGCGAGGCGGTGCTGGGCGCGGTGGAAGGGCTGGAGATAAAGGTGGACCGGAACGCCTCCATGCACCTTTTGGGGCACGCGGCGCTGAGCCTGAACCAGTTCTTCACCCCGGAAAAATCCTCGACCGATCATCTGGCCGAGATCGATTCCACCGTCGCCGTCATCAAGGCCCGCGAAGAACAGGCGCTGGCGTCGTAAAGCCAGACCAATCCCCCCACCCGAAAAAGCTTCGCTTTTTCGACCTCCCCACGAGGGGGAGGTGATTAAAGAAAGCGCCCCTTTCCCCATCTGCCGCTTTCGTCTAAACCCCGGCCCGAACCCGGCAGGCCCAGATCCATGCAGACTGTTCTTATTGTCATCCAGCTTCTCGTCTCGATCGCGCTCGTGATCGTGGTGCTTCTGCAGAAGTCCGAAGGCGGCGCGCTGGGCATGGGCGGCAGCGGCGGCGGCCTTGGCGGCCTGTTCAGCCCGCGCGGGGCGGGCGATGCGCTCACCCGCACGACCGCGATCCTGGCGGTGGCGTTCTTCGTGACCAGCCTCGCGCTGACGCTTCTGTCGCTGCATGGCCGCCCCCAGCAGGCATCGATTCTCGATTCGCAGCCGATCGGCACGGCGAAGCCCGCGCTTCCCGCCCAGCCGGCGAAACAGCCCGCGGGACCGAAAGCGCCGGCCGTTCCGGCGCCGCACTAAGAATCTTTTTTATTCAAACTCTTCTGCGACATTTCTCATGTCGTGTGAGAAATGCGTCGCAGGCATGACAATTCTTCTTGTGGAGTCGCAAGCGACTCGTCATTTTGGCCTCCCATGGCGCGGTTGATCTTCATCACCGGCGGCGTGGTCTCCTCTTTGGGAAAAGGGCTCGCGTCCGCCGCACTCGGGGCTTTGCTTCAGGCCCGCGGGTACAAAGTCCGTTTGCGGAAACTGGACCCCTATCTCAACGTCGATCCCGGCACGATGTCGCCGTTCCAGCACGGCGAAGTGTACGTCACCGATGACGGTGCGGAGACCGATCTCGACCTCGGCCACTACGAGCGCTTCACCGGCGTGTCGGCGCTGAAATCCGACAACGTCACCTCCGGCCGCATCTACCAGCGCGTCATCGAGAAAGAGCGCCGGGGCGGCTATCTGGGCCGCACCGTGCAGGTGATCCCCCACGTCACGGATATGATCAAAGAATTCGTGATGGACGGGACCGACGATCTGGATTTCCTTCTGGTCGAAATCGGCGGCACCGTGGGCGATATCGAGGGCCTGCCGTTCTTCGAGGCCATCCGCCAGCTTGGCAACGAACTGGGCCGCGACCGCGCCGCGTTCCTGCATCTGACGCTGGTGCCCTATATCGAGGCGGCGGGCGAGCTGAAGACCAAGCCGACGCAGCATTCGGTGAAGGAATTGCGCGCCATCGGCATTCAGCCGGATATCCTTCTATGCCGCGCCAGCCATCCGATCCCGGACGACGAGCGCCGCAAGATCGGCCTGTTCTGCAACGTGTCCGCCGAGAACGTGATCCCCGCGCTCGACCTCGACACCATCTATCGCGTGCCGATGGCCTATCATGAGGCCGGTCTCGACACGCAGCTTCTCAAGCACTTCCACATCGGCAACGCGCCGGAGCCGGACCTGTCGCGCTGGCAGCAGGTGGTCGAGCGCGTGAAGAATCCCGAAGGCGAGGTGCGCATCGCCGTCGTCGGCAAATACATGCAGGTGAAGGACTCCTACAAATCCCTCTCCGAAGCGCTGACGCATGGTGGCATCGCCAACAATGTGAAAGTCCACATGGACTGGATCGACAGCGAGATCTTCGAGCGCGACGACGCGGCGAGTTTCCTCGAAAACGTCCATGGCATTCTGGTGCCCGGCGGCTTCGGCGAGCGTGGCACCGAAGGCAAGATCGAAGCGGTGAAGTTCGCGCGCGAGCGCAAGGTGCCGTTCTTCGGCATCTGCTACGGCCTGCACATGGCGGTGATCGAGGCGGCGCGCGATCTGGCGGGCCTCGACGGCGCGGGCACCACGGAGATCGGCAAGCCGAAATATCCGGTGATCGGTCTGATGACCGAATGGGTCAAAGGCAATCAGGTCGAGAAGCGCGTTGCCGACGGCGACATGGGCGGCACGATGCGCCTGGGCGCTTACGACTCCGTTCTGACGCCCGGCAGCCGCGTGGCCGAAGTCTATGGCACCACCAACATCAGCGAGCGTCACCGCCACCGCTACGAAGTGAACACCGAATACACGCCCTTGCTGGAGAAGCAGGGCTTCAAGGTGTCCGGCTGGTCGCCCGACAAGCGCCTGCCGGAGATCATGGAGATCCCCGAGCACCCGTGGTTCATCGGCGTCCAGTTCCACCCCGAGTTGAAATCCCGCCCGCTGGAGCCGCACCCGCTATTCTCCTCCTTCATCGCCGCAGCGGTGCAGCAGAGCCGGTTGGTGTGAGCTAAGCCGCCTTCAGCGCCTTCGCCACGGTCTTCGGGGCGTGGTCGATCACCTTGAGATAGGCGCGGGCGGGGCCGTCGGGCATGCGGCGGCCTTGCTCCCAGTGCCGCAGCGTATCCAGGCTGAATCCGAACTCCTGCGCGAACTTGGCCTGCGTCATGCCAAGCTTGGTGCGGATGCGCTTCACGTCGATCTCGTGCGGAATGTGAACGCGGTATTTGCGCGGATCGCCGGTGCCGTTCGCGAAGGCGAGGGCCTGCTCCAATCCACGCCGGATACCGTCCGCGGCAGTCTTACTCATGGCACGTCCTTTCCATAGCTTTGCATCAGCAGCTTCGTCAGCCGCTTGAAGTCGTTCCGGTCTTCAGCGGACAGGTCGCTCTTTTCGTTCTTGGCGTAGATATCCAGTGCAAACAGCGGGATGTCCTCGCTATGAAAGAAATAGATCACGCGCGCGCCGCCGCGCTTTCCGCGTCCCTGTAGCGCCCATCGCAGCTTCCGGACGCCGCCGGTCCCCTGAATGAGATCGCCGGCGGTCGGGTTGACTGAAAGATAGTCGATCAGGGCCGCCCGTTCGCCGTCGCGCATCAGCTTTCGCGCCGCCGCGAGAAACTCTTCCGTTTCGACAACCGCAACGGGCAAGTCCATCTGACAAGTATAGTCCAATGGACTAGTGCAGTCAATTCTGCGACGCTCTGCGAATGCATCGGAACTTTCCCCCGGTGCGGGCGTTTTTCGGGATGGGCATGTTTTGGGTCCGGGCAAGCACGTGTCTGCAGGCAGCGACGATAAAGAGCCGCGCGATCTGGCGAGCGCGATAGTGGAGATCGAGCACGTCCGCGATCGCGAGGCGGAGTTGCGGCGCACGAATGCGTCGCTGGAAGCCGAAGTCGAGCGCGGCACGGCGAGCGAGCATCGCGCGCTGGCCCAACTGCGCGACAGCGAGCGGCACTTCAAGCTTCTGGTGCAGAGCGTCACCGACTATGCGATCTACATGCTCGATCCCGATGGCGTGGTGGCAAGCTGGAACGCGGGCGCCGAACGCATCAAGGGCTACAAGCCGCACGAGATCATGGGCCGCAACTATGCGGAGTTCTTCACGCCGGAAGACCGCGGCGCGGGCGTTCCGGGCAATGCGCTGAAAGTGGCCGCCCGGCACGGCCGCTACGAAAGCCAGGGCTGGCGGCTGCGCAAGGACGGCAGCCGCTTCTGGGTTCTCGCCGTGATAGATGCGGTGCGCGACGAGGAAGGCCGGCTTCTCGGCTTCGCCAAGATCACGCGCGACATGACCGAGCAGCGTGAGGCGCAGCTTCGCCTGGAGCGCGCGCAGGAGAAGCTCGCGCAATCGCAGAAGATGGAAGCGATCGGCCAGTTGACGGGCGGCATCGCGCACGACTTCAACAATCTTCTGATGATCGTCAGCGGGCAGGCGCAACTGATGAAAAAGCGCGCCCGCGATCCCAAGGACGTCCGCGCCATCGACGCCATCGAGCAGGCGGCGCAAAGCGGCGCGAACCTCACGCGCCAGCTTCTGACTTTCGCCCGCCGCCAGCGCCTGACGCGCGTTTCCATTTCGCTGCAGGAGCGGCTCGCCGCCATCCACGATCTTCTGGAAAGCTCCCTCGGCGGCGCGTTGAAGCTGGAGATCGACGTGCCGGACGGCACATGGCCCGTGGAAGCCGATGTCGGGGAACTGGAGCTGGCGCTGGTCAATATCGCCGTGAACGCGCGCGACGCGATGCCGAACGGTGGATCGCTTTCAATCGCGGCGCGCAACGAAACGCTGGACGGCCAGGGCGTGACCCTGCTGGAAGGCGATTTCGTCGCGCTCTCGCTGTGCGATACCGGCACCGGCATCAAGCCGGAGGTGCTCTCGCGCGTGTTCGAGCCGTTCTTCACCACGAAGGACGTGGGCAAGGGCACCGGCCTGGGGTTGTCGCAGGTTTACGGCTTTGCCCAGCAATCCGGCGGCGACGTGC
>JAFECN010000074.1 GCA_018242145.1 Pseudomonadota bacterium | reverse complement strand
CGGCGGGCACATGCGGGTTCTGCATATGCGTGATCAACGAGATGCCGCTGGACCAGAAGCGCGGGTCCTCGTTCGCGCCTTCGATCTGCCGGGCGAAATCGGGCGAGAAGCTGCCGCTGATCGTGGAGGTCATGATGCCGGTCTTCTCGAACACCCGCCCGCGCATGGCGCTGATCACGCCGCCGCCGGTGTCCTGCCCGTCCTGTGGCGCGCGTTTCCACGGCTTCTTCTCGAAGCGCCCCGGCGGCAGATGCGAAAGCTGACCCTGATAATCGTCTTCGAGCTTTTCGAACGCCGCGCAAATGCGGTCGCGCAATTCGGCGAACCATGCGCTCGCGCGCGCCTTGCGTTCTTCGGTGATGGATGCGTTCACGGGAAACCTTTTGTCTGTCGCAACGCTTCCCCCACTACCATCGCGGCGGCCTGCGCCACGTTGATGGACCGCAATCCGGGGCGCATCGGAATCCGAAGCCGCGCATCCACGGCGTCGTGAACCCCGCCAGGCACCCCCGCGCTTTCCCGGCCGAGCAGGATCACGTCCTCGGGCGCGAATGTGAACCCGGTGTAAGGATCGGCGGCTTTGGAGGTCAAGAGAACGAGTCGCCCCGCGCCGTTTTGCCTGTGACCGTCCAGGAACCGGGCCCAACTCGCATGGCGCACCACCTGCGCCGAATCCAGATAGTCCATGCCGGCGCGCTTCAGTCCCTTGTCGCTGAACAGGAATCCGCACGGCTCGATGATGTCCACGGCCACGCCGAGGCAGGCCCCAAGCCGGATCAGGGCACCGCAATTCTGCGGGATATCGGGTTCATAGAGAGCGAGGCGCATAAATATTTTCTCTTATGGAAGCTATTGCATTAAGTTTATAAGTTACTTAAGTTGTATATGTAAACTCCAATTGGGAAGCATGCCGTGTCTAAATACGACGCTTTGGGGCAGTTCCTGCGGACACAAAAAACAGACGTTGTTCCAATGACTTTTGCCGAAATCGAGCAAGTTACTGGGGCTAAGCTACCCGCTTCCAGGCGCTATCCAGCGTGGTGGAGCAACTACCCGTTGAACAATGTCATGACCCGGATTTGGCTCGATGCCGGATTTCGCACCGAGCAGGTCGATATAGAAGGGCAGAAATTGGTGTTTCGGCGTGTCGAGGGCGCGCGAATGAGTCAGGCGAAAGAGGAAAGTGGCAGCAAGCGGGGACAGGGCATGTCGGACGTATCGCAACAGTTTAAACCCGCGGAGCAGGGCGAGAAGAAGCCGAAACGCTCGCCGCTATGGGGCGCGCTCAAAGGCACATTCACCATCGAGCCAGGCTGGGATATCACCAAGCCAGCACTTGATCCGGAGGAACTCGCCGACTGGGAGGCGAGCCTCGATAGAAAAGCCGATCTTTATGAGAAGGGGCTTACGCGCAAGTCATGAGTGCAATCCTGCTCGATACTTGCGCAGCTATCTACATTATGGAGGACGAGTGGATGCGTCCGTCCGCGGTCGAGGCGATCGACGAGGCTTATGATCTGGGCGAGAGCGTTTTCGTGTCGCCGATCACCGCTTGGGAAATCGGGAAGCTGGCCTCCAGGGGACGGTTCAAATCGCGCTACTCGGCGCAGCGCTGGTGGAGTCTGCTGACCGGACGTCCGCAAATTGCGGTGGCAGACTTGCCGGCCCATGTGCTTCTGGAGTCGTCTTTTCTGCCCGGGAACGTGCAGGGTGATCCGATGGACAGGATCATCGCCGCCACCGCGCGCGAATATGGCTTCACCGTGATGACGCGCGACGCCGCCCTGCTGGATTACGGGCGCCAAGGCCATCTCAGCGTCCTGCCGTGCTGATCTGCCGCTAAGCGTGTGATTTCCCCTGCTTTTTATGCGTCATCGTGCCGCAAGACCCTCCAACTTCGCTTCACTATTTTACCGGCGCATTCAATGGTGCGCTCGGTTGAGTCCGGGGGCGGCGTGCCAACCTGTTTCGCCGCCCGGGCGCCAGAATCTTCAGTAGGTGAAACGTGGCAGACACGACAGCGCCAGAGCCGACACGGCGTGACTTCCTTTATATCGCAACCGGTGGCGTGGCGGCCGTGGGCGCGGCTATGACCGCCTGGCCGTTCATCGATCAGATGAACCCGTCCTCGGCGGTGCTCGCGCTGGCCTCGATCGAGGCCGACATCTCGCCGGTCCAGCTCGGCCAGCAGGTCGTCTTCAATTGGCGCGGCCACCCGCTCTTCGTGCGCCGCCGCACGCCGCAGGAGATCGCCACCGCCAAGGCCGTGCCATTGTCGGATCTGATCGATCCCGTCGCGCGCAACGCGAACCTGCCCGACAACGCACCCGCCACCGACGAGAACCGCGTGGCGACCGGCGATGCCAATCATACCGGCAAGGAAGAATGGCTGGTGGTGGTGGGCGTCTGCACCCATCTGGGCTGCACGCCGACGGTCTCCACCCCGCAATCGCCGCAAGGCGAATATGGCGGCTGGCTCTGCCACTGCCACGGCTCGCAATACGACGTGGCCGGCCGCGTCCGCCATGGGCCAGCGCCACAGAACCTCGCGGTCCCGCCTTGGACCTTCCTTTCTCCCACCAAGATCAAAGTCGGCTAACGGAGCTTTATAAATGTCCGGTCCCTCGACCTATGTTCCGAAATCCGGCTTTGCGCGCTGGATGGATTCGCGCCTGCCGCTCATGCGCTTCGCGCACGACACCATCATCACCTTCCCGACGCCGAAGAACCTGAACTTCTGGTACGCCTTCGGCGCCATCCTGGCGTTCATGCTGGGCATCCAGATCCTCACCGGCATCGTGCTGGCCATGCACTACGTCGCCAATGCGGATCTCGCCTTCAATTCGGTCGAAGGCATCATGCGCAACATCAATTACGGCTGGCTGATCCGTTACATGCACGCGAACGGCGCGTCGTTCTTCTTCATCGCCGTCTATATCCACATGTTTCGCGGCCTCTATTACGGCTCCTACAAGGCGCCGCGCGAGGTGCTCTGGATCCTGGGCGTCATCCTCTACCTCTTGATGGTCGCGACCGCGTTCTTCGGTTACGTCCTGCCGTGGGGCCAGATGTCGTTCTGGGGCGCCACCGTCATCACCAACTTCTTCTCGGCGCTCGACCAGATCACGCCGCATTGGGGCAGCGCCATCGCCACCTGGCTGTGGGGCGGCTTCGCGGTCGGCGACGCCACGCTCAACCGCTTCTTCTCGCTGCATTACCTGCTGCCCTTCGTGATCGCGGGCGTGGTGGCGCTGCACATCTGGGCGCTGCACGTTCCGGGCAACAACAACCCGCTCGGCATCGACGTGAAGGGCCCGCAGGACATGCTGCCCTTCCATCCCTATTACACGGTGAAGGACAGCTTCTATGTCGCGCTGTTCGCGCTCGTGTATCTGGCCTTCGTGTTCTATGCGCCGAACTTCTTCGGCAATCCGGACAATTACACGCCCGCCAACCCGGTCGTGACGCCGCCGGATATCGTGCCCGAATGGTACCTGCTGCCCTACTACGCGATGCTGCGTTCCGTGCCGCAGAAGCTGCTGGGCGTCCTCGTGATGGCCGGCTCGTTGCTCACGCTGCTGTTCATTCCGTGGCTCGACACATCGAAGGTGCGCTCCACGCGCTTCCGCCCGATGATGAAGCAGTTCTTCTGGTTCTTCGTGATCGACTGCGCGGTTCTCGGCTATTGCGGCGCGCAGAGCGCGGATGCTTCGCTCACCCTGGGCAGCTTCGCGCTTCCCCTGGTGTGGATCGCCCGTCTGGCCACGCTGTATTACTTCGGCTTCTTCTGGGTGATCATGCCGCTGCTTGGCATCATCGAGCGGCCGAAGCCCTTGCCCACCAGTATTTCGCAGCCCGTTCTGGCGGCCGCGGAGTGAGGATGATGACGATGAAGGTGCTCACTCTCGCATTCGCCGCACTGGTCGCGACCTCGGCTTCGGCGCTCGCCGCCGAAGACCTGAGCCAGCCGCAGGAGCCGATCAAGCAGAGCTGGTCCTGGGATGGGCCGTTCGGCATGTATGACCGCGCGCAGCTCCAGCGCGGCTTCCAGGTTTACAAGGAGGTCTGCTCGGCCTGTCACAGCCTGAACCTCGTGTCCTTCAACGACCTGTCTTATGAGAATGGCGGCACCGGCATGTTCAGCGCCGCCCAGGTGAAGGCCATCGCGGCGGGCTACAAGGTTCCCGCCGGGCCGGACGAAAAGGGCAACACCACCGACGAGAACGGCAATCCGCTGATGCGTCCGGGCATTCCGGCCGATCACTTCCCGGCGCCGTTCGCGAACGAGGAAGCCGCGCGCGCGGCCAATGGCGGCGCGTTGCCGCCCGACCAGTCGCTGCTGGTCAAGGCGCGCGAAGGCGGCCCGGATTACGTCTATTCGATCGTGGTGGGCGACGGCACCAAGCCGCCGCACGGCTTCAAGGTGATCGAAGGCAAATATTACGATCCGTATTTCCCCGGCCGGAACATCTCCATGCCGCCGCCGCTGACCAACGACTCCGTCACTTATTCGGACGGCACCAAGGCGACGCTGGATCAGGAAGCCAGGGACATCACCGCGTTCCTGACCTGGGCGGCGGAACCGAAGCTGGAAGATCGTCACCGCCTCGGCTTCGGCGTGATGCTGTTCATGCTGCTGCTGTCGGGCCTCTTGTTCCTCTCCTACCGCAAGGTCTGGAAGGACGCGCATTAAAACCAGAACTTCCCCCCCCCGTTCACGGGGGGGGGGGACCGCGAGGGGGTGGAGGGGGCCTACGGTCCCCTTTTTCTTTTCTGGCGGATCCCCTCACATCGCTTTGCTCGTTCGGCACCTCCCCCGCTTCGCAGGGGAGGAAAGCGATGGCGCATCACCATGAGCGTGCTAAAAGCCGCCCCATGAGCAAAACAGTTCTCGGCATCATCGGCGGCAGCGGCGTGTACGACATTCCAGGGCTGGAAAACGCCCGCTGGGAGACGGTGAAGAGCCCATGGGGCGCGCCGTCCGACGCGCTCCTCACCGGCACCTTCAAGGGCGTGGATCTGGTCTTCCTGCCGCGCCACGGCCGCGGCCATGTGCAGACGCCGACCTCGATCAACTACCGCGCCAATATCGACGCCTTGAAACGCATCGGCGTGACCGACGTGATCTCCGTCTCCGCCTGCGGCTCGCTGAAGGAAGAACTGCCGCCGGGCATGTTCGTGATGGCGGACCAGTTCATCGACCGCACCTTCGCGCGCGAGAAAAGCTTCTTCGGCCCCGGCTTCGTGGCGCATGTCTCCATGGCGCATCCGGTGGATTCGCGCCTGTCGAAGATCCTTTATGAATCCGCCGGCGAGATCGGCGTGCCGTGCTCGCGCGGCGGCGCGTATCTGTGCATGGAAGGCCCGCAATTCTCTTCGCTGGCGGAGAGCAATCTCTATCGCTCCTGGGGCTGTAGCGTGATCGGCATGACGGCGATGCCCGAAGCCAAGCTCGCGCGCGAGGCCGAACTCCCCTATGCGATTGTCGCGATGGTGACCGATTACGATTGCTGGCACGAAGACCACGGCCATGTGACGGTGGATCAGGTGGTGAAGATCATGCACGCCAACGCCGAGAACGCCCGCAAGCTGGTGATGACGGTTGCGCCGAAGCTGGGGCCGAACCGCGTGCCGTCGCCGGACGGAACCGAAACGGTGCTGGACACCGCCCTCATAACCGCGCCGGAAAAGCGCGATCCGGCGCTACTGGCGAAACTCGACGCAGTGGCGGGCAGGGTGCTGAAAAAGTAAAATCAACACCGTCATGGCCGGGCTTGACCCGGCCACCCATCCCGCGCGCTTCTGCGCGCGATGGCCTTACACCAGCGTGTAGTCGAGTTCTTTCCACTCCGGATTCATCTTCTCGATCAGTTCAATCTTCCAATCGCGTTTCCATCGCTTGATGCTGGTCTCCCGCTGGATCGCGACCGTCACCAGATCGTGGACTTCGTAATATACCAGTCGCGTGAGGCCGTATTTCTTCGTGAAGGCCGAGCCAACGCCTCGTCTGTGCTCTACGAGACGCCCTGCCAAATCCGATGTGACACCTGTATAAAGCGTCCCATACGGCTTGTTGGTCAGTATGTAGAGATAGCCCTTGCGCATGAGGGCAATATACGATGTTTTCTGGCCGCGCGGACGCGCGGCCGATGGGTGGCCGGGTCAAGCCCGGCCATGACGGGAGATTTTATTGATGAACTTCGCCGACGCCATCCGCACCATTCCGGACTATCCCAAGAAGGGGATCATGTTCCGTGACATCACCACCTTGCTCGGCAACGCGCGTGCCTTCCGCGCGGCGGTGGATGCGCTGGTGCAGCCCTATGCCGGCGTGAAGATCGACAAGGTGGCCGGCATCGAAGCGCGCGGCTTCATCCTGGGCGGCGCGGTGGCGCATCAACTTTCCGTCGGCTTCGTGCCGGTGCGCAAGAAGGGCAAGCTGCCCTACACCGTGATCGGCGAGGATTATGATCTGGAATACGGCAAGGACCGCGTGGAGATTCACTCCGACGCCGTGAAGAAAGGCGAGTCTGTCATCGTCGTGGACGATCTCATCGCCACGGGCGGCACCGCTTTTGCCGCGATCAAGCTGCTGGAGCGCGCGGGCGCGAAGGTTGTCGGCTGCGCCTTCGTGATCGATCTTCCCGACCTTGGCGGCGCTGACAAGATTCGCGCGCTGGGCAAGGAAGTCATAACCCTGGTGAGTTTCGGCGGACACTAAGAAGGGACTCACGCAGAGCCGCAGAGGCGCGGAGTTCTTTTCCTCTCTCGACAATCGGGCTTTCGGGGCAGGCCTGTTCGGCGCGCTTTGCGCGCCGATTCTTTTTCAAACGCCGGTTTTCTCGTAGGAAGAGAAGAACTCCGCGCCTCTGCGGCTCTGCGAGCAAAATAAAATCTTTCCGTCCCGCACGACTCCCCCAGGCAGTGCGAAATTGGTAGAACGCCTCCATGAAGATCAACGGCAAGCCCTATCGCACCATCTGGCCGCATGGCGAAACCTCCGTCGAGGTGATCGACCAGACCAAGCTGCCGCACGAATTCCGCACCGTGATGCTGCGCAATGTGGACGATGCCGCGCGCGCCATCCGCCAGATGATCGTGCGCGGCGCCCCGCTCATCGGCGCCACCGCCGCCTACGGCATCGCGCTTGCCATGCGCGAAGACGCCTCCGACGAAGCGCTGGATCGCGCGCATGACACGCTGCTCGAAACCCGCCCCACTGCGGTGAACCTGCGCTGGGCGCTGAAGCGCATGTGCGACGCGCTGCGCAATCATCCGCGCGACCAGCGCGCCTCGCTCGCCTGGGCGGAAGCGGCGAAGATCGCGGATGAGGACGTGGAGGTCTGCCGTTCCATCGGCGAGCACGGCCTGAAAATTCTCCAGGAAGCCGCCGCCAAGAAGAAGCCGGGCGAAACGCTGAACGTGCTCACCCATTGCAACGCCGGCTGGCTCGGCTGCGTGGATTGGGGCACCGCGCTGGCGCCGATCTATATGGCCTATGACGCCGGCATTCCCATCCATGTGTGGGTGGATGAAACCCGCCCGCGCAACCAGGGCGCCTCGCTCACCGCCTTCGAGCTTGGCGGCCACGGCGTGCCGCACACCATCATCGCCGACAATGCGGGCGGCCTTCTGATGACGAGAGGGCAGGTGGATTTGTGCATCGTCGGCACCGACCGCGTCACCGCGAATGGCGATGTCGCCAACAAGATCGGAACCTATCTGAAGGCGCTCGCGGCGAAGGACAATAACGTCCCGTTCCACGTCGCGCTGCCATCCTCGACCATCGACTGGCAGATGGCCAAAGGCAGCGACATTCCCATCGAGGAACGCTCCGTCGATGAAGTGCTGAAAATGACCGGCCGCACGCCGACCGGCACGGTCGTGACCGTGGACATCGCCGCCCCCGGCTCATCCGCCGCCAACCCCGGCTTCGACGTCACGCCCGCGCGGCTGGTGACGGGGTTCATCACGGAACGGGGCACCTGTGAGGCCAGCGAAAAAGGCCTGAAAAGCCTGTTCCCAAGCGAATAGCGAATAGTGCGTGGCGAATAGGGTTGATCTGGTTTTCCCTACTCGCTATTCGCCACTCGCCATTCGCTTTCCGCGAGTGACGAAAGCTGTGAGACACCTATGCAATCCCGCTGGTCCGACGCCGAAGCCCAGGAATATGTGAAGCGCTACGCCGAAAAGGGCGTGAACGCGGACCTCGCGCTGCGCACCTACACCACGCGCCTTCTCGGCGGCGATCCGAAGCTGGTGTTGCATGGCGGCGGCAACACCTCCGTCAAAACCACCGCGAAGGATCAACTCGGCGAAGACGTCGAAGTGCTGCACATCAAGGGCAGCGGCTGGGACATGGGCAATATCGAGCCGGAGGGCCTGCCCGCCGTGAAGCTGTCCGAGATGCGTCGGTTGCGCAAACTGCCCAAGCTCTCCGACGAAGACATGGTCAACTTCCAGCGCATCAATCTGCTGGATGCCTCCGCGCCGAATCCATCGGTCGAAACGCTGCTGCACGCCTTCCTGCCGCACAAATTCGTGGACCACACGCACTCCACCGCCGTGCTGGCGCTGACCGATCAGCCGGACGGCGAGAAGATCGCGCGGGAGCTTTACGGCGACCGCATGGCCTATGTGCCCTATTTCATTCCCGGCTTCACGCTCGCAAAGGCTGTGGCCGATGTGTTCGATCAGAATCCGAAGGTCGAGGGCCTCATCCTGCCGCGCCACGGCATCTTCACCTTCGCCGAAGACGCGAAGACTGCCTATGAGAAGATGATCGCATTCGTG
>JAFECN010000073.1 GCA_018242145.1 Pseudomonadota bacterium | reverse complement strand
TCACCGCGCCCTTCGCCGAAAGGCCCAGGAACACATCCGCGCCCTTCAGCGCGTCTTCCAGCGTGCGCGCGTCGGTATCGACGGCGTGCGCGCTCTTCCACTGGTTCATGCCCACGGTGCGGCCGCGATAGATCACGCCTTTGGTGTCGCAGAGGATCGCGTTCTTGCCCGGCAGGCCCATCGCCTTCAGCAGTTCGAGGCAGGCGATGCCCGCAGCCCCCGCGCCGTTCACCACCACCTTCATGTCGGCGAAGTTGCGCCCCGTGAGATGGCAGGCGTTGATCACCCCGGCGGCGGAGATGATGGCGGTGCCGTGCTGATCGTCGTGGAACACCGGAATGTCCATCAATTCGCGCAGCCGCTCTTCGATCACGAAGCATTCGGGCGCCTTGATGTCTTCCAGATTGATGCCGCCGAAGCTGGGGCCGAGATAGCGCACCGCATTCACGAAGGCATCGACGTCATGCGTATCCACTTCCAGATCGATGGCGTCCACATCGGCGAAGCGCTTGAAGAGCACCGCCTTGCCTTCCATCACCGGCTTGGAGGCCAATGCGCCCAGATCGCCCAGGCCCAGGATCGCCGTGCCGTTGGAGATCACGGCGACGAGGTTGCCGCGCGCCGTGTAGTCGAAGGCCCGGTCGGGGTTCTCCGCGATGGCGCGCACCGGCACCGCAACGCCCGGCGAATAGGCCAGCGCCAGATCGCGCTGCGTCGCCATGGGCTTGGTTGGGCTGATCTCGATCTTCCCGGGCTTGCCCTGGGCATGGAAGGCCAGCGCCTCTTCATCGGTGAATGTGGGTCTCTGAATATGGTCCATGCCTGCCGCCTAGGGTGATCCACAGAATATCCGCCCGGAAAGCCTGATGTTTCAAGGACGCTGTCGCCGCGCCACCCGCCGGGGCGCTAGGGTGCGCCTCCCATGAACGAGCATGTTTCCCCGCCCGCCGACACCGAGGCTACGCCGATGATGGCGCAGTATCTCGAAACCAAGGCCGCGCATGCGGAGTATCTGCTGTTCTACCGCATGGGCGATTTCTACGAGATGTTCTTCGACGATGCGGTACGCGCCGCCGAGGCGCTGGACATCGCGCTCACCAAGCGCGGCAAGCACGCGGGCGACAACATTCCGATGTGCGGTGTGCCGGTTCACGCGGCGGAAGCCTATCTGGAGAAGCTGATCCGCAAGGGCTTCCGCGTCGCCGTCTGTGAGCAGATGGAAGACCCGGCGGAGGCCAAGAAGCGCGGCTCCAAAGCGGTGGTGAAGCGCGAGGTCATCCGCCTCGTCACGCCGGGTACCCTCACCGAAGATTCCTTGCTGGAGGCGCGCGCCTCCAACGTGCTGGCGAGCCTTGGGCGCAGCGGCGGCGATTTCGCCATCGCCTCGGCGGATATGTCCACCGGCGCGTTCCATGTCGGCGTCGTGGCAGCGGCCGACATCGCCGCCGAACTGGCGCGCATCGCCCCGCGCGAATTGCTGACGCCGGATGCGTTGCTGGCGGACGAGGTGCTGGCGCCGATGCTGAAGCCTTTCGGGCCTGCGTTATCGCCATTGCCATCGGTGAAATTCGATTCCGGCACGGGCGAGCGTGCCCTGAAGGCGCTTTACAAAGTGATGGCGCTGGATGGTTTCGGATCGTTCACCCGCGCGGAGCTTTCGGCGGCCGGCGCGCTGGTCGGCTATCTCGAACTCACGCAGAAGGGAAAGTTGCCCGCGCTGAAGCCGCTGCAGCAGACGGCGGCGCGCGCCTATATGGCCATCGACGCCGCCACGCGGCGCAATCTCGAATTGATCGAAACGCTGAACGGCGCGCGCAACGGCTCGCTGCTTGCGGTGATGGACCGCACCGTGACGGCGGCGGGCGCGCGCGAATTGTGCAACCGCCTGTCCTCGCCGCTCACCGATGTGAAAACCATCGCGTCGCGCCACGATGGCGTCGCCTTCTTCGCCGCCGATTCCGAATTGCGCCGCCATCTGCGCGACGATCTGCGCCGCGCGCCCGACATCGCGCGTGCTCTGGCGCGGTTGTCGGTGGGGAGAGGCGGCCCGCGCGATCTCGCCAATATCCGCGACGGCCTCAAAGCCGCGCGCGCCTTGCGCGATCGCCTCGGCACGCTCACCGATCCGATGAAGCCTTCGCTGGGCGAAATCGAACAGGCGCGCGCCGATCTCGTCGAAGGCATCGCCGCTGCCAGCATCGTTTCCGACAAGCTGGAGCATTTCCTCGTGGCCGAGCCGCCCTTCCTGGCGCGCGATGGCGGCTTCATCGTTGCCGGAAGCCACGCGCCGCTGGATGACGTGCGCAGCCTGCGCGATGAATCCCGCCGCGTCATCGCCACGCTGGAAGCGAAATACAAGCAGGACAGCGGTGTCGCCGCGCTCCGCATCAAGCACAACGGCGTGCTCGGCTATTTCATCGAAGTAACACCGCAGCATGGCGACAAGCTCATGGAAGGCGAGAACCGCACGCTCTTCCGCCATCGCCAGACCATCGGCAGCGCCGTGCGCTTCACCACCGACGAACTCGCCACGCTGGCCACGCGCATCTCACAGGCCGCCGATCAGGCCCTCGCCATCGAGCGCGAATTGTTCGATCAGATGCTGGCGGCGGTGATGGATGCCAGCCTGTCGCTCGCCCGCATCGCCGACGCACTGGCGCGGGTGGATGTCGCGACGGCTCTGGGCGAACTCGCCGTTGCCGCGCGCCATGTGCGCCCGGTCGTGGATAGCAGCCTGAACTTCAAGATCCATCGCGGCCGCCATCCGGTGGTGGAGGCAGCCCTCGCCGCCGATCATGCCAATCCGTTTGTGCCCAACGATTGCGACCTGTCGCCGGACACCAAACGCATCTGGCTCGTCACCGGCCCGAACATGGCGGGCAAATCCACCTTCCTGCGCCAGAACGCGCTGATCGCGGTGATGGCGCAGATGGGCGCGTTCGTGCCCACCGAAAGCGCGCATATCGGCATCGTGGACAAGCTGTTCAGCCGCGTCGGCGCGGCGGACGATCTGGCGCGCGGCCGTTCCACCTTCATGGTTGAGATGGTCGAGACGGCGGCGATCTTGAACCAAGCCACGCCACACAGCCTCGTCATTCTCGATGAAATCGGGCGTGGCACCGCCACCTTCGATGGTCTCGCCATCGCTTGGGCTGCCGTCGAGCACATGCACGAGAAGAACAAATCCCGCGCGCTCTTCGCGACGCATTATCACGAGATGACGGCGCTGGCCGAACGCCTGCCGTCGCTGGCCTGCGTGACCATGCGCGTGAAAGAGTGGAAAGACACCATCGTCTTCCTGCACGAAGTCGCGCCCGGCGCGGCGGATCGCTCTTACGGCATCCACGTCGCCAAGCTCGCGGGGTTGCCTGCCGCCGTGATCGGCCGCGCCGAGGACGTGTTGCGCGCGCTGGAAGAAGGCCGCGAAGGCCACAAGCCGCTGGCGCGGATCGACGACCTTCCGCTCTTCGCCGCCAACGCGCCCGTCGCTGCTGCTGCGAACGAGCCGAGCGCGGTCGAGGAAGAATTGCGCAAAATTTCCCCCGATGCGCTGACGCCGAAACAAGCCCTCGATCTGCTGTACGCGCTGAAAGACAAACTTCCGGGAACATGATCTCTCTCCCGGTTTTGGAGAGAGGATGGGCGAAGCGGGCTTTTGACCGGAAGTTGCGGCGGCCCCCATGCTGCCCTAAGAAGCCGGTATAAAAACTATACCTTTTCAGGTCAGATAATGGTAGAAGGTATCCCGAAATTTGCATTCGATCCGGCCAAAAGCGCCGCCAACAGGCGCAAGCACGGAATTGATTTCGAGGAGGCGCAGGCTGTCTGGGCGGACGACAACCGGCTTGAGATTGCCGCACTGGAATTGGATGAAGCTCGTTTTGCGGTGATCGGGATGATCGGCGAAAAATACTGGACGGTCATCGTGACGTATCGAGAAGGTGCCGTTCGCATCATTTCGGCGCGCCGCTCGCGCGATGTGGAGATTGCAGGCTATGAAGGCTAGCGAATTCGACAAGATGTTCGATGCGGGCGAGGACGTTTCGCAACTCCTCGACTGGAAGAATGCGCGCCGCCCCGGTCTTGAGGCAAAGCGCGTCAATGTCGATTTTCCCAACTGGATGGTCGCGGCGCTGGATCGCGAAGCCCGCAAGCGCGGCGTGACGCGCCAGTCGCTCATCAAACTCTGGCTTGCGGACAAGCTTGAAGGTGTTCCCAAATAATGTCGGGCTCCGGCTCGCGCGCGCCCCGCAAATTCCTGGTCGTCGTGGACAAGACGCCGGAATGCAAGGTCGCGATCCGTTTCGCCACGCGCCGCGCGATGGCCACCGGCGGCCGCGTCACGCTTCTGTGCGTCGCCCAGCCCGCCGATTTCCAGCAATGGCGCGGCGTCGAAGAGATCATGAAGGACGAGGCCCATCAGGAAGCCGAGTCGCTGATTTACGAGGCGGCGAAGACGGTGAACGCGATGTCGGGCATCGTCTGCGAACTCATCATCGCCGAAGGCCGCAGCATGGATGCTTTGATGGAATTGCTGAAAAGCGATTCCGACATTTCCATTCTGGTGCTGGCGACATCCACGGCCAAAGAAGGTCCCGGCCCGCTGGTGGCCACGGTGGCCACCGCCGCGCATTATCCCATTCCCGTCACCATCGTTCCCGGCAGTCTGTCCGACGCCGAGATCGACGCGCTCGCATAAGGAACAGCATCATGCGTTATCTGCACACCATGGTCCGCGTGAAGGAACTGGAGCCTTCCTTGCGCTTCTATTGCGATCTGCTCGGCCTGAAAGAAGTGCGCCGCATCGAAAATCAGGGCGGGCGCTTCACGCTCGTCTTCCTCTGCGCGCCGGACGATGTCGAGCGCGCGCAGAAGGATCAGGCGCCGCTGGTGGAACTCACCTACAACTGGGACAGCGAGGACTACAAAGGCGGCCGCAATTTCGGCCATCTCGCCTATCGCGTGGAGAACATCTACGAGACGTGCCAGCGGCTGATGGATGGCGGCGTCACCATCAACCGGCCGCCGCGCGACGGGCACATGGCCTTCGTGCGCTCGCCGGATGGAATCTCGGTGGAATTGCTGCAGGCGGGCGGCTCGCTGCCCGCCGCCGAGCCCTGGGCCTCCATGCCCAACACCGGCCAATGGTGACTTGATCTTCTCTTTTGTTCCATATATGTTCTCATATTGCCACCCAAAGTGGCAACAGGGAGCTTTGGAATGGCGTCCGTTCAGGTTCTGGCGGGACTGGCCGCCGGCGGATTGATCGTGCTGGCCGGATGGCTCAACCCGGCGAGCGATCTGGCGCCTTCCGGGGAACGGCTCGCGCTGGCCGCATTCGAAGGCCCCGTCACTGCGGACGTCGTTCGCGTCATCGACGGCGACACCTTCGAAGCCAATGCCCGCATCTGGATCGGCGAGACGATGACGGTGCGCGTGCGCATCGCCGGCATCGATGCACCCGAGTTGCACGCGCGCTGCGACGATGAGTATCGCAAGGCTATCGCCGCCCGCAGCTATCTCGCGCAACGCATAGAAGGCGCGCGCGTGATGCTGAGCCATGTGCACAATGACAAATATGGCGGCCGCGTCGATGCGGAGGTTTCGGATGGGAAAGGCGATGTCGGCAAAGCCATGATCGCAAGGAAATTGGCCCGGCCGTATTGGGGCGGCCATCGCGGCGGCTGGTGCGATGCCGCCTAGCGTCTGCGCTCGCGGATCCACTGCGAGTAAAGCCATTTCTCGCCGCGCGTGGTTGGCAGCCCGGCATGCCGCGTCTTTGGTTCCGGCGCACCCTGCTCGTCCACATTCCAGAACAGGATGGCATCGCCTTTGCGGCCTTTGAAGCGGTAATCAAGATCGAGAAAGGCCGTTTCGCCCCCATCGAAATCGTCGTTCAAATAAAGAAGAAAGGTTGCCACGCGCTGACCGCCGCTTTGCATCATATCGCGCGCCTGCGCTGGGATCGCCGGATCGAGAAAGTCGAAATGCGGCTCAAATCTCTGTCCCGGCGCGTAATGCAGCACCGATAGCTTTTCCAGGCCGGCCTGCGGCAAGCCCGCGCTCGCTTTCACGCGGGCGCGCAACGCCATCATGATGACATCCGATTGCATCGCGTCGAAAATCGCGGCGCTGTTGTCGCGCGCATCCTGTTCGCGGCCACGATCGCCCACATCGTCATAAACGCGCGCGCGCTGCAGATGCGGTTTGGCGCGCGTGATCAGCCAGTCGCACAGCTCCGGTGCGGCGAACGCCTCCAACACCGCGATGCGCGGCGCCCGCTGAATGATCGTCACCGGCGCCGGAGCGGCGATCGTTGCGAGGGGATAACGCACCACAAGTGCGCTCTCGTCCGCAGCCAGCGGATAGCCCTGCGCCGCCGCTTGCGCGCCGATCTCGGTGGCAACGGCCCAACGCTCCGGAAGGTTTTCATCCTGCGCCGCCAGCACCGCGCAAAGATGAACGGCCTCGGCATCGCCCTGTCCCGCGGCGGCACGCATCATGGCAACGCCATCGGCGGCGTTGATCGGTTCCTGCGACAACAGGCTTTTCGCGAGCATGCGCAGGCCCGCCGGACTGCCGAGCTTGGCGGCTTGCCCGAAACAGGCGCGTTCGCGGGGCACGTCCTGGCGAGCGCCAAACCGCATGCCCAGCGCCAGCAAGGACGCTATATCGCCCGCGCGCCCGCGCCTCTCCAGTTCGCTGTCGCTCACATCCGTGCTCATGACACCCTCACGCTATCACGCTCCGGCGCGCGGGTATGGCTGTTTCCCCGGACCGCTTTCCGTGAACCGG
Source organism: Pseudomonadota bacterium (assembly GCA_018242145.1). Lineage (GTDB taxonomy): Bacteria > Pseudomonadota > Alphaproteobacteria > Micropepsales > Micropepsaceae > Rhizomicrobium. The sequence continues at coordinate 15,512 of JAFECN010000073.1, read as the reverse complement.
CACAAAAGGCCGCAAGCGCGAGGCCGAAGAAGTCTGCTAGACCTGACGGATGGCAAAGGTCGTCGTCGCCATCGCTATCATTTTCGTGGCCCTGATCCTTTCGGCCGGGCTTTACACGCTCTGGGTGGGCGGCGACACGGCCAAGTCCTGGTCCAACCGGCTGATGCGCTGGCGCGTGCTGGCGCAGTTCGTCGCGATCATCATCATCATGCTCGTGCTTTACGCGACGAGTCCCCACTAGGTCCGATTCTGTCGCGTTGCGGGCGCTTTCGCTTCCAAACTTGCGCGCGCTATAGTCCCGGCCAGACAGCAATCGTGCAGGAAAAATGGCCGGAAAAACGCTCTACGACAAAATCTGGGATGCCCATCTGGTGCAGGAAACGCCAGGGGAGTCGCCCGTTGTTTATGTCGATCGCCACCTCGTCCATGAGGTGACAAGCCCGCAGGCTTTCGAAGGTCTTCGGATGGCCGGGCGCAAGCTGCGCCGTCCCGATCTCACGCTGGCCGTCGCAGACCACAACGTGCCGACAAAGGATCGCGCGAAAGGAATTGCCGATCCGGAATCGCGCGAGCAGATCGCCGCGCTGGAGAAGAACGCCAAGGATTTCGGCGTCGAATATCTGGCGATGGACGATATCCGCCAGGGCATCGTGCATATCGTGGGGCCGGAGCAGGGCTGGACCCTGCCGGGCACCATCATCGTCTGCGGCGACAGCCACACCTCCACGCATGGCGCGTTTGGCGCCGTCGCCTTCGGCATCGGCACCTCCGATGTCGAGCATGTGATGGCGACGCAGACGCTGCTCATGCCCAAATCGAAGAACATGCGCGTGACCGTGAACGGCACGCTCCCCATCGGCGTCACCGCCAAGGACATGGCGCTCGCCATCATCGCCAAAATCGGCACCGCCGGCGGCACCGGCCACGTCATCGAATATGCGGGCGACGCGGTGAAAAGCCTGTCGATGGAAGGCCGCATGACGCTGTGCAACCTCACCATCGAAGGCGGCGCGCGCGCGGGCCTCATCGCGCCGGACGAGACGACCTTCGCTTATGTACAGGGCAAGCCCCGCGCGCCCAAGGGGGCGCAATGGGACAAGGCCGTCGCCTATTGGAAGACGCTGCATTCCGACACGGACGCGAAATTCGACAGCGAAATAACACTCGAAGCAAAAGACATCGCGCCCATGGTCACCTGGGGCACCTCGCCCGAGCAGGGCGCACCGATCACCGCCGCGGTGCCCGATCCGGCGAAGATCGACGATGCCAACCAGCGCGCGGGCGTCGAGCGGGCGCTGTCCTATATGGACCTCAAGCCCGGCACGGCGCTGGCGGAGGTGAAGATCGACCGTGTGTTCATCGGCTCCTGCACCAATGGCCGCATCGAGGATCTGCGCGCCGCCGCCGCCATCGCGAAAGGCCGCAAGGTCGCATCGCATGTCGGCGCGATGGTGGTGCCGGGCTCGGGCCTGGTGAAGAAGCAGGCGGAGGAGGAGGGCCTCGACAAGGTGTTCGTCGAGGCGGGTTTCGAATGGCGGGAGCCGGGTTGCTCCATGTGTCTGGCCATGAATGCCGACCGGCTGGAGCCGGGCGAGCGCTGCGCCTCCACCTCCAACCGCAATTTCGAGGGCCGTCAGGGCCGCGGCGGGCGCACCCATCTGGTGTCCCCGGCGATGGCGGCCGCGGCGGCGATTGCGGGACACCTCACGGATGTGCGGGACTTCCAGTAAGCCCTGCACCCTTTAAATCTGGCCGTAAGTTGCTTCACGCTGGGTTTGCACCCCTGTGCATCCTATTTCGTCTTGCATAGTGAAACAACTCACGTAAGGTGTTTCACGGAGATTCTAGGGAATCGCTGATGAAATCCGACAGCGAGCGGCAGACTGCCTATCAGAAGCGTCGGGCTAAAACCGAAACCCGCGTCACCTTCTGGATGGGCAAGGACACCGAAGCGATGGTCGAAAGGCTGCGCGGCGAAGAGAGCCGCAGCGACTGGCTCAACCGCGCCGTGACCGAGCTGATCTACCGCCAGCTCACCGGCAAACGCTTCGGCCAACTCTATGCCGCCGACGACCACAAGCGAGCTTCCGCCAGGGCGCGTGAACTGGGACTGAATCTGCCGGGCTAGCTCATTTCTACCATTCATGGTAGAAATCTACCAACCGAGGTAGAAATGGGCCTGAACATCAAGAATTCCAGCGTCGAATCCGCGATTCGCAAACTCGCCGCCCATACGGGCGAAAGTCTGACGGACGCGGTGGCCAATGCCGTGCACGAGAAACTTGTGCGCCTCGAAGACGAGGCTGCCCAGAACGCGCCTGCCGAAACCCTTGACGATCTTCTGGCGCGGATAAGGCCGCTGCAGGATGAGATTGCCGAATATCGCCGCTTGCGTGGCGATACGCGCAATGCCCAGCAGATCATGAAAGACTTCGATGACGAGTTTTACGACGATGTCGGCGCACCCAAGTGATCGTCGTCGATACGTCTGCCATCATCGCCGTCCTGACGCAGGAAGCGGATTATGAGTCGGTGGCTGCGCGCCTGAATGCCGCGCCGCAAAGATTTGTCCCGGCGACGGCCCTCGTCGAAACCACAATGGTCCTGACGCGCCTGCACCGCGATCCCAGATCGGTGCTCAATCGCTACATCGCTGCTGCGAAACTCGACATCGTGCCGATCGATGCGCCGGTTGCGGCGGCTGCCCAGCAGGCATTTCTGACGTTCGGCAAGGGTCGGCATCGGGCGCGCCTGAATCTCGGCGACTGTTTTTCTTACGCCGCAGCCAAGGTACTCGGCTATCCGCTGCTGTTCGTCGGCAACGATTTCGCGCAGACCGATATCATCGCGGCTTAAAAGAAGCTCACCGGATCGATATCCACCGTCACCCGCACCGCGTTCGGCACTTTCACCAGCGCCAGCCATGCCCGCAGATAAGATTGAACGTCCACGCTCTTCTCGGTTTGCACCAGCAAGCGCTCGCGCGTCTGGCCGCGCAACAGGTGATAGAAGGCCGGCGTCGGGCCCCAGACTTTCACGCCCCGCGCGGACGGTGCGGCCTTGGCAAGCTGGCGGCCGATCTCGCGTACCGTCTCGCCATCCGCGCCGGAGAGAATGACTGCAGCCAGCCGCCCGAATGGCGGGGTCGCCGCGCGTTCGCGAAACAAGCGCTCCTGCTCGTAAAACGCATCGCGGTCGCCGGAGGCCAGCGCCTTCATCACCGCATCCTGCGGATTGCGCGTCTGTAGCAGCACCAGCCCCGGCTTCTCCGCGCGGCCGGCGCGCCCCGAGACCTGATGCAGAAGCTGGAAGGTGCGTTCGCGCGCGCGCATGTCGCCGTCGGCGCCGCCCAGATCCGCATCCACCACGCCCACCAGGGTAAGCTGCGGGAAGTGATGGCCCTTGGCCATGATCTGCGTACCGATCACCACGTCGATCTCGCGCTTGGCCATCGCGCGGATCGCGGCCTGCGTTTCCAGCGGCCCATGCCAGGTGTCGGATGAGGCAATCGCCATGCGCGCTTGCGGGAACACGCTCGCGAATTCCTCCGCCACGCGCTCCACACCGGGGCCGCAGGCGATCAGGCTGTTCTGGGCCTGGCATTCGGGGCAGGTTTTCGGCGTCGGCATGTCGAAGCCGCAATGATGGCAGGTCAGCCGCCGGTGATAGCGATGCTCCACCAGCCATGTGGAGCAGTTGCGGCACATCATCTTGTGCCCACAGCTCTGGCAAAGCGTCAGCGGTGCATAACCGCGCCGGTTGAGGAACAGCATCGCCTGTTCGCCGCTGCCCAGCGCCACCGCCAGCGCCTCGCGCAAGGGCTGCGACAGCCAGGTGCCCGTATCCATCTTCTCCTGCCTAAGATCGATGAGCCTGATCTCCGGCAACTCCGCCACGCCGTGGCGCTCGCGCAGACGCAGCCAGTGATAACGCCCGCTCGCCGCGTTCACATAGCTTTCCAGCGATGGCGTCGCGCTCGACAGGACAACGGGGCAGTTCTCCAGCCGCGCGCGCACCACCGCCATGTCGCGGGCGTGATAGATCACGCCGTCTTCCTGCTTGTAGGCCTGCTCATGCTCTTCGTCGGCGATGATGAGGCCCAGTTCCTTGAACGGCAGGAACAGCGCCGAGCGTGCGCCAACCACCACGCGCGCTTCGCCGTTCATAACGGCACGATATGTGCGCTTGCGCTCCTTCTGCGAAAGATCGCTGTGCCATTCCGCCGGGCGGCAGCCGAAGCGTTCGGCGAAACGATCCAGAAACTGCACCGTCAGCGCGATTTCCGGCAGCAGGATCAGCGCCTGCTTGCCGCGCTTCAACGCTTCGGCCACCGCTTCGAAATAGGTCTCGGTCTTGCCCGAACCCGTCACGCCATCCAGCAGGTGCGCCGCGAAGGCGCCGACGCGCACATCCTGCACCATCGCATTTGCCGCCTTCTGCTGTTCGGCGTTCAGCACCGGCGCCGCGTGATCGGCATCGGGAATGGGAAAGCGCCGGAATTCCGGCAGCGCGATTTCCTTCAGCGTGCCGCAATCGATCAGCCCGCGCACCACGGCGGGCGTGACATTCGCCTCCGCCGCATAGTCGCTCACCTTGCGCGCCAGCCCGTCTTCGCACAGCGCCAGCACCCGCGCCCGCGCATCGGTCATCTTCTTGGGCGTCTCGTCGCCGCGCACGAAAGCGAAGCGCGGAATCTCCTCGTCGAAGGCCGACGGCACGCGCAGGGCCAGCGCCAGAACCTGCCCCGGCGGCGTCAGCGTGTAGCGCGCCACCCAGTCGATGAAATCGCAAAGCGCCGGGGGAAGGCGGGGCTCGCCGTCCAAGGGTTCGACGGATTTCAGCTTCTCCGCCGCGACGCTGCCATCGCCATCGCCCCACACACAGGCGAGATATTCGCGCGGCCCGAGCGGCGCGGTCACAAGGGTGCCGCGCGGCAACGGCGCCTTCATTGCGTAATCGTAAGCCCCCGCCAGCCGTAGCGGCAGAAGCACACCGGCGCGATGCGCGGGCGCGTCCTCCGTGGGCTTCAAGGCAAAGGGCTTCATCGCTACACTTTCGTTACTGATTCGCGCGGGACCACCATGGCGCTGCATTTCCGGATTATGGCATGAGCGACCGCGCGGAATCTCGCGATCCGGCGATGGCCGCCGCGCAGGCGGTGAAGGCCTATATAAGAATGCACCGCGAAAAGCTCGCGGAAGATGGCGAGCTTCTGGGCCTGCTTCTGCCGCAGCGGTTCGGCGACGCCCGCGTCCGCGACATGCAGTCCTATGTCATCGAGCGGCTGGCCGGCGAGAACGCCGCCTTACGGGCCGAGCGCGACGGGCTGCGCAGCGACCGTTCCGTGCGCCTGGGCGACGGCGTGCGCAAGCTGGTGCTGGACCTGATCGACGCGCGCTCTTTCGAGGAAGCGATTGCCGTCGCCACCGCGGCGGCGCCCGCATTTGGCGCGGACAGGGTGGCGCTCTGCGTGGAAGGCGAGAACGCCGCGCCGCGCGGCTGCGAAGGCGTGCGCCTCATCGCGCATGGCACCACGCTTGCGGTTCTGGGCCGCGAAAGTTCCGGCGCGGTCCTGTCCGGCGGTGGCGAGGCGCTGCTGGGCGATGCGAGTTGCAACAGCGTCGCGGTGTTCCGTCTGCGCATCGGCCGCGACACGCCGGCGGCGCTTTATGTGCTGGGCGCGCGCAGCGAAGGCCGCTTCGAAGGCGAGGAAACGGCGGCGGACCTTTCCTTTTTCGCGCGGGCGTTGGAACGTGCGATCCGCGCATGGCTCGATCTGCCGAAACTCTGAAATCCGAATGGCTCGCCGCCCTGGCGCATGAGCGCCGTGCGAGCCCGCACACCCTGCGCGCCTATGGCGACGATGTCGCGCGCTTTCTGGATTTTCTCGTCACGCATCTGGGCGGCACGATCGACGCGCGCAAGCTCGATCATGTCACCCCCGCCGATATCCGCGCCTTCATCACCGACCGGCGCAACGAAGGCCTCGGCAATCGCAGCGTGCGGCGCACGCTCGCCTCGATCCGCAGCTTCTTCCGCCATCTGGCGCGCGAGGCGGTCGTGGACAATCCGGCGGCCAAGAGCGTGCGTAGCCCGCGCATCGCCCGCTCGCTGCCGCGGCCTTTGAGCGAAGCCGATGCCGCGCGCACTTTGGCGGAAGCCGCCGCGCACGATGTCGAGTGGCTCGGGGCGCGCAACGTGGCGCTGCTCACGCTGCTCTATGGCGCGGGGCTGCGCATCTCCGAGGCGCTGTCGCTGAAATTCGGCGATGTGCCGCTGGGCGAGGGCCTCGTCATCACCGGCAAGGGCCGCAAGGAGCGTGTGGTGCCGCTGCTGCCGGTGATCCGCGACGCCATCGCCGCCTATGCGGAGCAGATTCCGTTTGCGCTGTCGCCCGGGGATGCGCTGTTCGTCTCGCGCCGCGGCAAATACATGAGCGCGCGCGAGGCGCAGGCCCTGATGCAGAATCTGCGCGGACGCTTGGGTTTGTCCGAACGCGCCACGCCCCATGCCCTGCGTCATTCCTTCGCGACGCATCTTCTTCAGAACGGCGGCGATCTGCGCAGCGTGCAGGAACTGCTCGGCCATGCGTCGCTGTCCACCACGCAGGCTTACACCGAGATCGACGCGAAGAAGCTGATGGATGTGTACGAGAAAGCCCATCCCAAGGGGCGGGCGCATAAGAGCGCAGCATAATCACCTCCCCCTTGTGGGGAGGTCGAAAAAGCGAAGCTTTTTCGGGTGGGGGGAGGACGGTATGCGCGATTCCCCACCCGAAAAATTCTTCGCTGCGCTGCGAATTTTATCGGCCTCCCCACAAGGGGGAGGCGATGCAGGAAATCACATCCCCGGCAGTTTCAGCAGCCGCTTGTTGGCGTTCGCCTTCAGCACGGCCCAGATTTCGCGCCGTGCGAGCCTGGCTTTCTCGTCGTTGCGGGTTTCCAGAAACGCCTGCACGTCGATCAGAAGCTTTTTCAATTCCGCATTGGAATAGTTGAGATCGGAAATCTTCAGCGAGGCATCGCTGTCGCCCATCACCGCGCCCAGCTTCACGCGCAGCTTCGCGTCGTCCACGATACCCTCAAGCTCCGCCAGCAGGTTGCGCAGCTCGCGATTCTCGTTCGCGCGCAGTTCCGCGCCGTTCTCGTATTCCTGCGCGCAGAAGCCCAGCAGCATGCCGATCAGGCCCGTCGAGCTTTGCGTGTAGCCCGGCGGCAATTCGGGCGCGATCTGCATCATCAATTGCGCCGCGGTCGTCTCAAGGATTTTGTCGATTTCCGGTCTCATGCGTCCACCGCGCTCAGCCGGTCCGCCAGCACCTTGTTGTGAAAGGCCGTGCAATACCAGCCGGAAAAAAGATTCACCGGATCGGTGTTACGCCCGTCGCCATATTCGCGCGCCGCCGAAATCCAGATCGCGAGGCCCTTCAGGCTGGCGAAAATTTCCCACCAGAACAGCGCGCGCGGCTCCGCCTTCAGCCCGCTCGCCTGCTCCCAGAAGGCGATGGCGTGTTCGCGCGTCACCGTGCCCGCCGGCCGCGCCGGATTGTGATGGCTCCACAACGGATCGAGCGCCCAGCCCAGGTCCTCCAGCGGATCGCCCAGATGCGTCATCTCCCAGTCCAGAATCGCGCGCACATTGCCTTCGCCGTCATAGAGGAAATTGCCGGTGCGATAATCGCCATGCACGATCGAGATTTTCTGCGCCGGTGGTGGCGGATTGCGCTTCAGCCAGCGGATCGCCGCGCGCGCGATGGGCTGCGGCTCGCGTTCGTCTTCGTCGATCTCCCGTTCCCAGCGCGCCACTTCGTGCTTCCAGGATTCGGTGCGCGCCCCTTCCAGATCGCCAAGCCCGATCTTGTCGGGATCGGCTTTGGCGATCTTTCCCAGCGTCGTGAAGAACTGATAGCCGATGGTCGTGGCCAGCGATCCATAAGGATCGGGTTGCAGGATCGACGCCACCGAACAGTTCTGCACCTCCTCCATGATGAAGAAGGGCCGGTCCAGCGCCTCGGTGCCCAGTTCCAGAACAACCGGCTCCGGCACCGGCAGGCCGAGCTTGTGGAACGCCTTGTAGGCGCGGAATTCGTTCGCGCGTTCGGTGTCGATCAGGCTCGCGGGCGGATCGCGCCGCAGAATGAGGCGGCGGTCATGCGCGCGCCCGTCGCGATAATAGCGCGCGGCAAAGCGATAGGTTTCCCGGCTGGCGCCGCCGGAGATGCGCGACAGCCCGTCGATCTCCACCGCCGGAATGCCCAGCATCTTCGCCATGTAGCGCCCGAGGCGAGGAGAGATATCATCGATCATGGCGCGGTATCGAGCATCTCTTTGAAGCCGGACGGCGCATGCGGCCCGATGATGAGTTGCTCCAGCACGCCGATGCCCTGGCGCTTCAATCCGTTCGGGCCTTCCAGCGTCGCATCCGAGATCGCCTGCACATGCAGGAAGCGCGGATCGTTCTCGTTCACGCCGGCGGTTTCGTATTCGTCATAGCCGAGCGCGTTCTCGCCCTTGAAATGGCCGTGGCCCCATTCGGGGTGCGTATAGCCGATGCCCGACATATAGAAATTGTATTTCGGCGTGATCGTGGCCCGCCAGGCATTGCCGTCCGGATCGGTCACGTCGATCACCGCGCCTTTGGCATGGCGCGTGCCGGATTTGAAAGCGATGGTCGATCCGGCTTTCTCCATGTGCACCGCATCGCGCGCGCCGGTCTCGCCGATCACCGAAGCTTCGTTCCACGGTTTGCCGCTGGCTTCGGCATTGTTGTGATAGAGCATGAAGCGGTCTTCGAAATTCAGCGGCGCCCACAGCCAGTAGAATTGCGGCAGCCGCGGCGGCGCGATGGGCTGCGGGTTCTGCAAGCCCACGGGCCGCACGCCCCAGGAGCGGTCGCGCGTGCCCAGCCACTTGCTGTCCACCGCGATGCGCTTGCCTTTGACGGACACGAAGCCTTCGTAAGAGCCGTTCTGCGTCAGCCGCGTGTAATCCATGAAGGTGGAGGGGCCGATGCGGTAGGTGAAGCGCGGCTCCTCCACCGGCCTGGCGCGCGCGGTGAACAGAAGATCGGCCTCGATGCCATATTCGTTGGACGAAACCCGCACGCGCAGTTTCTTCAGCGGCTCGACGATCTCGATGCCGATCGGTCCGACCGTCGTGTCCATGCGCTCCATGTTGAGGATGCGCGAAGCATGCAGATTGCGCTGCACGCCGTCGTGGATCACCGAGAACGCGGCATCCATGATGTTGAGATGCGGATAGACGCCCAGCGCGCAGGCGAAGAAAGTGCTGCCGTCCGGCGCATAGCCGTTGAAGAAATAGCGGTCGTAGAAATTGCGATCGGTGCCCGCGGTGGCGATCGGTTCGGGCAGTTGATGGATCGGATAATCGTCGGCCTTTGTGAGCATGGCGTTTCCGGCTTGTTTTTGTTGGGCAAAGTGTGGCGCAGGCCGTGGTGCCGGAGCAACTGTGACGCGGCGTAAAGGCTACGCGGTAAAATCGATCTCGTCGTCGTCGCGCAGCGAGATGCGGCGCTTGCGCGCTTCGTGCGCGAACTGGATCACGCTCACCGGGATGGTCGCGAAATAAATGATCAGCACCGTCGCCAAGGTCGCCCAGGGATAGATGATCGCCGACGCCAGCACCGGCACGGCCAGAACCGCCAGCGCCATGCGCCGGTTCTTGGGGATATGCAGCCGCTTCAGCGAGAAGGTGGGCACGCGGCTCACCATCATGATGGAGACGAGCGCGATCATCACCGCCGTCACCATCGGGTTGCGGAACTCCGGGTTGGAGAACTGGAAGGTGAACTGCATCGGCAGAAGGATCAGGCACGCGGCAATCGGCGTCGGCATGCCGGTGAAATGCTTGGCCGGCGGCGCATCCGTGTCCACGCTTTCCACATTGAAGCGCGCCAGCCTTATGGCGCAGCACATCGCATAGATCAGCGCCATCACCCATCCGGCGCCGCCCGCATGGGTGAGCGTCCACATATAGATGACGATGGATGGCGCGATGCCGAAGCTGACGAGATCGGCCAGAGAGTCGAGCTGCGCGCCGAATTCCGAGCCCGCGCCGATGAGCCGCGCGATCCAGCCGTCCATCGTGTCGAGGATCGCGGCAACCACGGTGGCGGCCACGGCGCCTTTCCAGTTGCCATACATCGCGAACGGAATGGCGGTCGCGCCGACACACAGCGCCAGCAGCGTGATGGCGCTCGGAATGTGGCGCGTGACCGGCACCGTCTCGCTGAGATTGGCCACCCGCTTCATGTCGGGCTTGCGCACTTTGGGCAGCTTGGCCATCAGCTTGGGTACGACGCGAGGATCGTCTGCCCCGCGCGGACGGTCTGCCCAGCTTTCGCCGTCACGCTGACGTCGCCGGGCAAATAGACGTCGACCCGGCTGCCGAAACGGATGATTCCAAAACGATCGCCCCGGCATAGATGCTGTCCTTCGCCTGTCTCGCTGACGATCCGGCGGGCAACCAGTCCCGCGATCTGAACCACCGCGATATCCTTCTCAGCCACCCCGCCTTCTGCGGTCATCCGCAGACGCATCGACAGGCGCTCATTGTCCGTGCTCGCCTTGTCGAAGGAAGCATTGAAGAATTTGCCCGGCCGATATGCAAGCTTCGTCACCGTTCCGTCGCAGGGCGTGCGGTTCACATGGACGTTGAAAACATTCATGAAAATGGAAAGCCGGGTCATCGGCGCGGCCCCCATGTCGAGTTCCGCCGGGGGGGCGGCCTGAACCACGGGCAGAAGCTTTCCGTCCGCCGGGCAGATAATGAGGCCCGCGCCGGTGGGCGCCCGCCGCTCCGGATCGCGGAAAAAAGCCACCACCCACAGGGTCACGGGGGCCATCAGCCAGCCCCAGTTCCCGACCAGCAGGATCAGGAGCAGGTTCAGAACGGCGGCAAAGGCGATGAACGGCCAGCCTTCGCGATGGATGGGAAGTCGCAAAATCCCGGTCCCTCAAACGGTTAAGGGCGCGGCTCTTAAGCCCTTGCGCCGGAATCCGCAAATCCGGCCGCACCCTATGGCTAATCGGTTGCGCTGCTGGCGCACCGTGCTATACCCCGCCGCCTCGATTTATCGGGATCGCCGCTTTAGCTCAGTTGGTAGAGCACATCATTCGTAATGATGGGGTCGCGTGTTCGAGTCACGCAAGCGGCACCAGTCTTCGCTCGCGAAGCGGGGCGAAGACTGCCCGGCGTAGCCCGAAGGGCGAAGCCCGGGCTGTTCCCGCGCGCTACGACTGGCAAGCCATCCTTCGCTTCTTCCATCGCGATACCCCCCACGGGTTGGTGTGACGCCGCGAGCGCTGTTCCTGGCGCGCATCGCGGTTCAAAGCTGGCGCGAGATGACACGCGCCGTCCGCATTACCGCCGCCATCATCGCGTTCTTCGCGATGCTGGCGCATGGCCTGATGCCCGTGGGCTGGATGCCGGGCGGCGGCGCCGGAACGCCCATCACCATCTGCACCATGGACGGCTTCGTCCATGTCACGCTGGATAAGAACGGCAATCCGGTAAAGCAGAAGCAGCAGCCCGCCGATCAGCGCGGGCATGATGTCTGCCCCTTCGGCGCGTCGGTGCATTTTGCCGCGCCGCTGACCGTGGCCACGGTTTCGGTGCCGACGGATTGGGCCTATTTCAGCAGCACCGAAACGCGCCTTCGCGTCCATCACGCCCGCGCGCTCTATTCGCCGCAATCGCCGCGCGCACCGCCAACCCGCGCCTGAACCGACAGCATTCATAGCCCGCGACTTCCGCGCCTCCACGCGGAAGCGCCGTCGTTCATAAGCAAGGGAAATTCCATGTCCATCCACAAGGCGCTCTTCGCGGGCGCTGCGATTGCCGCGCTCCTTGGCGCGGCCCCGTCCGCCGTCGCCCAATCCGAACCGGAAACGGTCGTCGTCACCGCCACGCGCACCGCCACGCCGATCGGCGATCTGCCGCAAAGCATCAGCGTCGTTTCGGGCGAGCAGATCCAAAACATGCCGGCCGCGGGGCTGGACGATGTGTTGCGCAGCGTGCCCGGCATGGTGTTGTCGGGCATCGGGCCCGATGTCGGCCATCCGACCGCCTACAACGAAGCCATGCGCGGGCTTCCCACCACCGAAACGCGCATGCTGGTGATGGTGGACGGCGTTCCGATCAACGATCCGTTCTTCGGCTATCTGCAATGGAACCGCGTGCCGCTGGACAACATCGCGCGCGTGGAGATCGTGCGCGGCGGCGGCTCGCCGCTCTGGGGCAACACCGCGATGGGCGGCGTGGTGAACGTCATCACCCGGTTGCCCGATGCCAACATGCTCGAAGTCTCGGCTGCCGGTGGCAGTTATGGCAGTTACGACACGAGCCTCTATGGCAGCGCCGTCGCCGCGGACGGACTGAAGCTCAGCCTGAACGCCACCGCGCGCGGCACGGACGGCTATCAGACCACGCCGAAATCCTGGACGAGCTATGGTGCGCTTAGCCTGCGTTCACCGCTTTACACGCCGACCTCCAACCGGTCCCGCAATGTCGGCTTCCGCGCGGACTTCACGCCGCGCGACGATCTTTCCGGCTTCATCGCCGTGAACTATGGCGCCGACACGCAGGTTCTTTCCACACCCATCGGCCTCGATCGGCAGCGTATCTGGACCTATGACGGCGGGCTGACGAAAAGCTTCGGCGCCAGCACCACACTGACCGCCACCTTCTTCCACAACGACAACCGTTTCGTGACCAACAACCCGCATCTGCTGACGTTCACGACGGAATACAATTCCAACACCCATCTCACCAAAGCGCACGACAACGGCGCGTCGCTCATCCTGACCGAGGACATGGACGGCTGGTTGAAATCGGTGAGCGCGGGCGCGGATTATCATGCTGTCACCGGGCACGATGTCGCGAATTACTACCTGCCGTCCGGCGCGCTCGCCGCGCCAACGATTATCGGCGGCGGCGATCAGCTTTTCCTCGCGGGCTTCGCGCAGGCGCGGCTGGTGCCGATGGCGGCGCTGGAGATCGGGGCAAGCCTTCGCTATCAGATCTACAAAAGCACCAAAGGCGTGGACACATTCCCGCCGGGCTTCGCCGCGATCCCCGACAGGAAGAAGTACCGCTTCACGCCCCGCGTGGATGCGAAGTACAGCTTCGATGACAACTGGGCCCTGCGCGGCGCGTATTATCAATCCTTTCGCGCGCCGACGCTGGATCAGCTCTATCGCACCTATGCCGATACCACGGCGGGCATCTATGAAGGCGATCCGTTCCTGTCGCCGGAAACGCTGGAGGGCGAGGAGGTCGGCATCGACTACGATCTGCCGGGCCTGCGCAGCCAGTTCACGCTCTACAACAGCGACATCCAGAACCTGATCACGCAGCGCAATCTCGATCCGTCGGAATATCCCGGCATCCTGGGCGTCACCTGCGGTTTCGATTCCGTCACGTTCACCTATCTGGCCTGCACGCGGAACATCAACGCCGCGTCCGCCGTCGCGCGCGGCTTCGAGGCGGAGGTGAACTGGGAGATCGGCGGCGGCTTCTCCAGCGTGTGGACCTACACCTATGCGGATTCGCACTACACGAAGAACCCGATCGATCCCTCGGCGGTCGGCCATCGCCTCGAAGGCGTGCCGCGCCACAATGCCAGCGCCAGCCTGACCTATGCCGATCCCGCGGGATGGCAGGCGACAACGGTGCTGCGCTACATCTCCCAAAGCTATGGCGACGCTCATCCGGCGGACGGTCTGATCCAGAACGCGCGCTTCGTGGTCGATGTCTCGGCAAGCTACGACATCACGCGGAATGTTCAGGCGTTCCTGTCGGTGCAGAACCTGTTCGACAAGCGTTACATCGCCAGCAACAGCGGCAGCGCACCGATCCTGGGAACGCCGCTGCGCGTGATGAGCGGCGTGCGGTTGAAAATGGAATAGCCATCCGAACGCCAGTTGCGGCGGTTGCGGGATGCGGCCAAACTGTTCGCCACAGGAGCCCTCCCGCGTGCCCGCATCCCTTCACCGCCGCCGCCTGTTGCAGACATCGCTTGCGCTCGGCGGCGTGGCCGGTCTTGAGGCTTGCGCGAATATCGCGCCGACGACGATCGGCGCATATCGCCCAACCATCGCGCCGATCCGCGCGCGCACCGACCGTATCTTCGACATCACGGTGTGCCTGCGGCCCTTCCGCGCGCAGGGGCCGCTGCTCGATACCGAAACCATCGGCAGCACGCTGATCGTCCACAATTATGGTCATGGCGGCAGCGGCTGGTCGCTGTCCTGGGGCTCGGGCACCATCGCGGTGAAGAAGGCGATGACGAACAGCCCGCGCGCAATCGCCGTCATCGGATGCGGCGCGCTGGGACTCACCGCCGCGATCCTTGCCCAAAAGGCCGGCGCGAAAGTCACCATCTATGCGCGCGAGCAATTGCCGCAAACCCGCAGTTCGCGCGCCACCGGCAGCTTCACGCCGGATTCGCGCATCGCGCTCGCCGACAAGGCGGCGCCGGATTTTCCGGTGCTGTGGGAGGAGATGGCGCGCACCTCCTTCAAGACGTTCCGCTCCTATCTCGGCCTGCCCGGCAATCCGGTGCAATGGATCGACCGGTATGTGGTGGCGGATCACGAGCCGGCGCAAAACAACGACACGCCGCCGCCGGACATGCCGGATAGCTTGGACTTTGCGGATTATTATCGCCGCATCGCCGATCTCACGCCGCGCCGCCGGCTTTTGCCGGGCGGCTCGACCCCGTTCGGCAATCGCACGGTCTGGCGCAGCGAAAACCTGATGTTCAACATCGCCGATTACGGCCACACGCTGATGACCGACTTCCTGCTGGCGGGCGGCACATTCGAATACCGCGATTTCCACGCGCCGGATGAACTGGCGCGGCTGAAAGAGAAGGTGGTCATCAACTGCACCGGCTATGGCGCGCGCCAATTGTGGAAAGACGATACGGTCACGCCCGTGCGTGGGCAGATCGCCTGGCTCATTCCGCAGCCGGAGGTGACGTACGGCCTCTATTACAGGCACATCAACGTGCTGTCGCGCACCGACGGCATCTGCGTGCAGTCGCTCGAAGGCGGCGACATGCGCGGCTATGGTGACACGAACGAAACGCCGGACCGCGCCGAAGCCGATCATGGGGTGAACACCATCGCGCCGCTGTTCGCCGGTTTCGGCGCGCGTCCCGCCACCGCCTGAAAAAATTCGATCTCCCGTGGAAAGAAAATCGCAGTACCGCGCGCCGAAAGAAAAACGGATTCAGGATGCTAGACGAAAGCCCAGCCGCCTGTAAAAACCGGCGGTTTTTTGTGTTTTTGGAGTGCCGTTCCCACCACCACCCCCCGCTGTCATGGCCCGCCAAGTGCGGGCCACCCAGGTGACATCTTCGCAGATGTCGAAAGAAAGAGCGCCGACGCCTTCTTCGGTATCCGGCTTCGCAGGGTTTCAACTGGGTGGCCCGCACTTGGCGGGCCATGACAGGGTTTGTTTTGGAGAAATTGGAGAACGCAAATGCAC